>NZ_JBFUIN010000327.1:0-3587 GCF_056401855.1 Bacillus sp. P4_D3 | reverse complement strand
TATTGCGACGAATTACGCTTCCTCTTACTTAAATAAAACTCCTTTTATTATTCTCAAAAATGACACATAATAAGTGATTTAAATCACCACATTGATTTTAATTTATCGCTATTCTTGATTTAGATATTACATTTAAACTTTATGGAGGTCTTCATATGGAACATACATTTACTGAAACTTCAATTATCGGTGAGATTGTAACACAATTTCCGAAAGCTAGTGATCTTTTTAAATCATATAGAATAGATTTTTGTTGTGGTGGAAATAGACCACTTATTGATGCAATTAATGAAAGAAATTTATCAGCATCAGAGGTAATCACAGAGTTAAATACGCTTTATCATAAAACGAAACTATTAAATGAATCTGAAATTGATTGGAAAAATGCTTCTTATCAAGAATTGATTGATTATGTTGTAAATAAGCATCATCGCTATTTAAATGAAGAATTGCCACAGTTAAGTCCATATGTGACGAAAGTATTACGCGTTCATGGGGTAAGTCAGCCTCATTTAGCTCAAATTCATAAGCTATTTCATGAACTTAAAATTGAATTAGAACAGCATTTAATTAAAGAAGAAACCGAAGATTTCCCATTAATTTTAGAATTCGAGCAAAATCCAACTGATGAAAACTATGCAAAGTTATGTAAAGTAGTAGATGAGTTGGAGAATGAACATAGCCACGCTGGCAATATTATTAAAGAACTTCGTAAGGTGACAAATGATTTTACTCCACCAGAAGGAGCTTGCGGCACTTATCGTCTTGTTTACCAGCGCCTTGAAGCTCTTGAATCTGACTTGTTTGAACATATTCATTTAGAAAATAACATTTTATTTCCACGTGCTATCGCAAAAGCTTAATTACGGCGCAGGACATGAGCATTTTTACTCATGTCCTGCTTTTCATTTTGTGAAAAATATTCACACGTTCCCCCACCGTTTCACTGGACAGCTTGATATAATTTAATTTATCAAAGGAATATATCAGGTAGCATTAAGGCGTTGTATTTATGAAAGAAAAAATGATTAAAAAACATTTACGAGAGTTCTTCCTCTTTAAAGAACTTTCAGAAGAAGAACTACAGCTTGTTATGGAGGATTCTTCATTCCCAACTGATTATTCCTCCTTCCTCTCTTCTTTAATCTCACTAAAAAACAAGTCCTCTCATAAAGTAAAACCTCTAATTTGCGGGGTTTTGTTCATTTCCCGCAGACTATTAAGCGTCCCTCTCTCCTTTCACTTCCACTACAATCTAGTTATCTGCCCACATAACCAAATATCTCTTTCGCTTCTCCCTTCACATAAACCCGAATTTTAACAATTTGTGAATCATTATAAATATGTGATAAATATCACATCTCCCTCTTTTTTAATTTTMTATAATGGAAATATAATTCTTTGTTCAACTTTTCACATAGAAAGGGAAATGAATATGAAAAAACATTTAGTTATGATCGGGAATGGTATGGCTGGCATACGCTGTATGGAAGAAATATTAAAACATGATAGTGATTTATATAATATTACTATTTTTGGAGATGAACCACATCCAAACTACAATCGCATTATGCTCTCTCATGTTCTGCAGGGAAAAACAAATATGCAAGATATCATTATGAACGAATATAGTTGGTACGAAGAAAATGAAATAACTTTATATACAAACGAGAGAGTTCAAAGTATTGACCGAGAAGAAAAAGTCATTGTCACAGAAAAAAATCGTACTCTTACATATGACAAACTCATTATCGCAACAGGATCTAGTGCTTTTATATTACCTGTTGAAGGTTCCACCCTTCCCGGTGTGACTGGATTCCGAACAATTGAAGATACACAATTTATGATTAATACTGCTAAAGATAAGAAAAAGGCCGTTGTCATTGGTGGTGGATTACTTGGTTTAGAAGCCGCAAGAGGTCTTATTGACTTAGGAATGGACGTACATATTGTTCATTTAATGCCGAGCTTAATGGAGCAACAATTAGATGCCAAAGCTGCTTCTCTATTGCGTGAAGATTTAGAAGCGCAAGGCATGAAATTTCTAATGGAAAAGAAAACTGTGAAGATTCTTGGTACCGATCATGTTGAGGGTATTCAATTTGAAGATGGTGAAATTGTAAATTGTGATTTAATCGTAATGGCTGTCGGAATACGTCCAAATACTCAAATAGCAAAAGATGCTGACTTAATTGTAAATCGCGGCATTGTAGTCAAYGACTATATGCAAACAAATGATGAATCCATTTATGCAGTTGGAGAATGTGCAGAACATGATGGTATCGCATATGGACTTGTTGCTCCTCTTTATGAACAAGGTGCAATATTAGCAAAACAAATAACGAATTTACAAACGGATGGATATACAGGCAGTATCGTCGGTACGCAATTAAAAGTTGCAGGTTGTGATTTATTCTCTGCTGGCCAAATTTATGAAGATGATATAACGAAAGCAATATCAATCTTTGATGAATGTAAACGTTCCTATAAAAAAGTATTAATTCGTGACAATAAAGTCGTTGGTATCGTTTTATATGGTGATACTGCTGATGGTACACGCCTCTTTAGCATGTTAAAGAAAGAAGAAGACATACAAGAATATACAGCCGCTTCCCTTCTTCACAAAGCTGGTGAAGGAAGTGAACTTAACGTAGCTACTATGAGTGCGGATGACACTATTTGCGGATGTAATGGTGTTACAAAAGGTACAATCGTTCATGCCATTTTAGAGCAAGAGTTAACTACTTTTGAAGAAGTTAAAGGATGTACGAAAGCTGCGGGGTCTTGTGGTAAATGTCGTCCGCTTGTTGAACAAATTTTATCTCATACACTTGGAGATGCTTTTGATGCCTCAACGCAATCTGCCGGTATGTGTGGATGTACAACTTTATCACGTGATGAAGTCGTAGCGGCAATTCACGAGAAATGTTTAAAATCTCCAAAAGAAGTACGAAATGTCCTTGGTTTTGCACATGAAGACGGCTGTTCGAAATGTCGCCCTGCTTTAAACTACTATTTACGTATGGCGATTCCAGAAGAATATGCAGATGATAAATCATCCCGTTACGTTAATGAAAGAATGAATGGTAACATCCAACATGATGGTACATTTTCTGTTATTCCACGTATGTACGGAGGCGTTACAACCGCAGATGATTTAATGAAGATTGCTGAGGTTGCGAAAAAATATGACGTCCCTCTCGTGAAAATTACAGGTGCGAGTCGAATCGGCTTATATGGTGTTAAGAAACAAGATTTACCTAACGTATGGGCTGACTTACATATGACTTCTGGATATGCGTACTCAAAATCGCTTCGTAATGTAAAATCATGTGTTGGTTCTCGTTTCTGTCGGTTCGGTACGAAAGATTCATTAGGACTTGGTATGCTCCTTGAACAATCATTAGAAATGGTAGATACACCTCATAAAATGAAGATGGGTGTAACGGGCTGTCCACGTAACTGTGCGGAAGTACTTACGAAAGATTTCGGTGTTGTGTGTGTTGAAAATGGATTCCAACTTTATATCGGCGGAAATGGTGGTACAGAAGTACGTGAAGCTGATTTTGTAATGATCGTCCCTACTG
>NZ_JBFUIN010000326.1:0-3631 GCF_056401855.1 Bacillus sp. P4_D3 | reverse complement strand
CTATTAATTTTTATGTAACTTAAATCATCAGAATTTGCGACTAACTCCTTTAATTCATAAAATATTTGCTGGAGGTTAGTTTTCTGAACAACTGATTCTTTTATATTAAATCTATATTTATCAAAATCTCCATTTACCTCTTTAAGAAATTCATAAGAAATAATTAACATCATTACTGCACAACTTGTATTTTCAACTTTTTCGAATTCATGAACATCGCCACTATTTACAAAAATAAATTCGCCAGCGGATACTTTCTTTTTTTGCCCATTCACATACAAGAAAACTTCTCCATATACGACTAGGCTAATTTCAATACTTCTATGCCAGTGAGGAGGAATATAATAGTGAAAACCAGTAGGTAGCATTGTGTCCTCTATATATTCAACCATTCCTGGAATTCTATCGCGTAATTTTATTTCTTCATATTTGCCTTGCCTGATTTTCAATAGTCCACCCCCTTTTTATATTATAAAGTAGACGTCAAGGTTTTCATTCCTTCATAAAAAAACTACATATATAGTATGTAAAGAGATTATCTCATGAGTTATTTACAAATAGCAGGTGTGAGATCTCTCACCTGCTATCCTTATTTTCTATTCATTATTTCACCATCAAACCAAATTGGCTTTGATAACTCAAAGTCTTTATGATCCTCTAAAACTATAGTAAGACGTTCTAACGTATCATCTAACATATGCGGCGCTGCTCGTAAACACCAAACAACTGAAGAGAAAACCGTCATGCCAACGTACACCGCATATAATTTCCAAAACTCCTCTGGTATTCTACCATTAAAGTATCCTTCTATTTGTCCGATTGAATACGGGATACTAATGTCCCTTGCAAATAGTGCAATTTTTACGAAATCATGAAGTGGGTCGCCCCAATCATAACCATTAAAATCAATAACACCTACATATTTCCCATCCCGCACAATTATATTTTCTAAATGAAAATCATCGTGTTGAAATCGATTTGGGCGATTTTGTACATACATTTCATTTTCATCTATAAACTTAATAATTTTATCATCATTTTTTATTTTTATTCCACATGTTTTATATGCCTCTAAATATTTTCGATGTTTTTTCATTGCTCTTTCATACCATGGGAGTATATCCTTAGGAGCTTCATGTGTATGCATTGTTGCTAAGTCTTTTCCTGCTTCTATACCAATATTATATTGTTCTCTTGGCGTATATGTAGGTAACAGATTCTTCGCATCTTCCCCTTCTAAATATGAAAAAACACTATAGCATAAACCTACTTCTTCCAACATACCGAGTTCAATCGGTCTTTGTGCTTGTACGTTTCGTTTTTGCATTTCTTTTAAAATTTGAAACTCTATTTTCTTTCTTTCATACTCTTTTATATTGCCTGCCCGTAATAAATATTTGTCATCATCAGTAGTCGTAATAATATATTTTTTATCAGGAGAGAAACCTCTAGAGATTTCTTCAATGTTTGCGGCATTTTTTACTATTTGTATACTGTTTTTCCACGTTGTAATTATCTTCATGTCTATTCTCCTTACATTTCTGTATTCGGTGTATACGCAACCTCTACAATAAAGCCATTCGGGTCATAAAAGTCTATTGTATAACCATCCGAATAATGATTCATTTCAATAGGACTACGTATAACCTTCACCTTATTACCCGCAAGAAACTTTGCAACCCAAAATTCAATATGATGAATACCTGCTCGAAGTTTATTTATATTAAGAATGTGCTGCCTGTACTACTTGCACAATTTCCCCTGGCGTATTAACCATGTAATCTGGCGCGTCTCCTTTTACCGTCTCAATTACGTCATACCCCCACGAAACCCAAATCACATTCACACCAGCTTTTTTACAAGCTGCAATATCACGTTGTTCATCACCGACATACAACATATCTTGTTCTGTTAGCTTTTTCGACTTTAAAAATCTTTTTATCATTTTATCTTTACCAAACAAATTTTTAGAACAATACACTTCTTGAATATTTTCTATTCTATTATTACGTAAAAATGCCCTAATATGCTCTTCTGAGTTCGAAGATATAACCGCAATCCCGTAGCCTTTTTTATGTAATTCATCTAAAACATCCTTCATCCCATGGAATAAAACGAGATCTTTTATAGCAGGTTGATATAATTTATAAAACTCTAACGCTAATATCGGTAATTTATACAGTGGTACATCGAGTTGTTTACATCTTTCAGCAATAGTCAGTTTTCGTAAAGGCTCGATTTCTTCCTCACTAACTGTCTTATATCCATGCTTTTCAGCAAGTTGATTATAAATTGGTACAAATATATTTTGTGAATCTACTAACGTGCCATCAAAGTCAAAAACAATGTATTTTTGCATTCCCAGACTCCCTTTGTTTTTTTCCTAAACCTATGTTATTCAACAGCATAAATGTCTTACCCTTTCATACACATAAAAAAAGAACAAGATTTTCTCTTGTTCTTCATTAAGACAACCATTTCGGCGGTACATTCGTATTCCAATAAATATTTCCTAACTCATGGTGTCCTGAGTATCCATCATCAAAACGATGATAGTGGAAATTAAAATAATATCCATCTTGCGGTGGATGATCTCTCCTTACATGAAATCGCAGTAAGTCATTTCCTGATTTCGTGTCATAAACATGAAAAATCTTTTCATTATTTCCGCCAGCTGGTCTTTGAGAAATCGCTAATGATTGTAACGATTCTTCTGGTACATCATTTGCAAGTTCCGCAATTGCCTCTTCAATTTTAGGTAATACAACATCTTTAAATTCATCTTCAATTACAGGCCCAATTTTAGAGCCAAATTTTTGCATAGATTGCTTCTCTGCTTCTTGCATCGCATAGTTAACAAAAGTATCGGTGGTTAAMCTATCATTCGTTTCTTCATATGTATAGGACGTACTCTCCAAATTTTGTTGCCCAGCTGTGCTCGTAGGCTTGTCCGCAGCTTTGGCATTATCAAGTAATATGGAAGGAGGCGTCACTAAACCAAACGTAAATACGGTAATTAATGCGACTAAGGTTTTTCTAAACCAATTTGGCATTTATGTTCCCTCCCCTTTCACTCATTATATTTTATTTAACGGTTGTTTCTTCTATTATACAAAATGATTRTAATTTTTGCACTTTACAAATTTGTTAACGTTCACATATTTTTCACTTGAATATGAAATTGTAAGATTTCATACACTAGAAATACAACAACAATGAGGAGGCGATCAAATGACTTTAGATGTCATATATTCCGCCGCAAGCATACTCGTTTTAGTATATTTTATTTATCAGTGTGTTACAGACTAGAAAAAAGAGCCATTTCCGGCTCTTTTTCTATGGTAAAAATACAATCCAACCAATGAATACTATAAAAATAACTCCAATAATTACTGCTGGCAATAAATAAAACTGTGAGAGGATGACTGTTCCATACATAAATACGACTGGAAGGAGCAAATAACGATCCGCCTTCCACCTTAATAATAGTAATTCTCCTTCATCACAATATAAATGTAGAAACATTTTCTTCGTAAATTCATTCCAATAATCACGCGCATAGAGAGAAATAGCAACTATAGCAAATACAAGAATAATAGCTGTTATCCACTGCGGAGTCACGATAATACTT
>NZ_JBFUIN010000325.1:0-3638 GCF_056401855.1 Bacillus sp. P4_D3 | reverse complement strand
ATCTACATCTAGCTTTTCTTTGAAAATCATGTAATGAATTAAAATACCTATATCAATTAAAGTGATCTTTTTAATCTCAGATAGGAATTGATAGTAGGATAATCCTTTTTGTATGTTATCAACCGAGTTAAATCTTCTCATAAGCTTAATTGCCATTTCGTCTGATACCTTTGGATAGGTAGTGGGACCAATTATAATAGTTCCTTTTATATCGTTATGATTTGTTATATGAATTAGGACGAAATTCTCAAGATAACTGTTACCTCTGAAAAGTGGGAAGTTGTTGAGATCATTTTCTTGATAAAGCTCACTAAGATGTTCTTCATTAGAAGAATAAAAGGGACTACAAATATCATTAGAAGTAGAATGATATAGGATTTTTTTACCTGTAGATAAAAATTGAACAGGTACATTAAACGTTTTGTGTATGAGATCACACAAGTATTGTAAGTCAATGGAATCATTCATTATTTTCTCCTCTTACTCAGATTAAACGATAAATCTTCACATAGTTACTGCATAGATTCATAGAATAGTTTTCATTAGGTACCATATTCCTGAAAATATTACTTTGAACTACTCACCACTTAACGTCTTAACGGACTGTTTGAAGTGGGAGATTCCTAAGTACGGAAACCTATCGGTTTCTAATTGATTAGGCTATCCCCGTAGTCCCTACGGTTAAGAGACGAATCGCTTCGTTTCTAAGATTCAGTCCTGCGTTAATATCTCTATCGTGATGTGTGCCACAAGAAGGACARTCCCATTCACGAAGATTTAGATTTTTAACGTCTTTATTTTGGTAACCACAATTTGAACATAGCTGACTAGAAGCAAATGTTTTTGAGACAACTACAACTTGCTTCCTGTACCATTTTGCTTTATATTCCAACATATTTCGAAATTGTGACCAAGATACTTCACTGATTGCTTTGGCAAGTTTCCYGTTTTTTAGCATATTGCTTACTTGTAGATCCTCAATACCAATTACATCGTGGTTTTTGATGATTTCGGTAGAGATTTTATCCAAGTARTCTTTTCTTGCATTAGTAATATGTTCATGGACYCGTGCCACTTTCACACGTTGTTTATTCCAGTTCGAAGAACCTTTCGTTCTTCTGGAAAGGATGCGTTGTGCTTCCGCTAATTTTTTTTCTAATGTACGAAAGAATTTAGGGTTTTTGTATGTAGTTCCATTTGAAAGAATAGCAAAATCCTTTAATCCCATATCAATCCCAACAGAAGATCCTGTTTTCGGTAATTCTTTTACTTCTGTCTYAACTAGCAAAGATACAAAGTATTTACCACTTGGATTCCGTCTAATGGTARCATTTAGAATACGTCCCGTTACCTCACGGCTCTTTGCAAACTTCACAAGTCCGATTTTAGGTAGTTTTATTCGATTGCCTATCACAGCGATATTTCCATTTGTTTCTTTCGTTGTGTAAGATTGGATTTTATTTCGTTTGGACTTGAATCGTGGAGGATCATTCTGTTTCTTGAAAAAGCGTGAAAAAGCATCTTCCAGATTTTTCAATGTAGATTGAAGCGCAATACTATCTACTTCTTTTAACCATATCGTATCATTCTGTTTTTTTAATTGAGTGAGCTCGGCAGAGCAAGAATTATATGTTAATCCTTTCCCTGTTTCTTTGTAAGTATTGTTCCACATAGTAAGGAAGCGATTGAACACAAATCGACTACAACCAATAGTTTTCGCAATTAAGATTTCTTGTCTTTTGTTCGGGTAAATACGAAATTTATATGCTTTATTTATTAACATTGATTGCACCTCACTTTCTAGCATTCTTCTTAATAGTATACAAAATAAGTAGGCTTACGCCTACCGACATTCATCTCCCACCTAAAATTGGTATTTCACACCTTCACATTTYTGAGAAAGGAGTCTTCTGTCTGAAAATGATAAATAATATACCTTTAGCAAATGGCTATCAACCTAAAAAGTTATACATTTCCCTTTGAATACTATCAAATAAAAGTAAAACTGAAATTAAAGAATATTAAACAGGTACAGTAAACATCTTACGTATAAGGTCATATAAGTACTGTATCTCAATAGAATTATTCATTATCTTCTTCTTTTAATTAGATTGAACACCAAGTTTTCACACAATTAACGCATGGATTCATACAATACATTTCGTTGAGAGCAATCCCCCTAAAAAAAGAAAAATGACAAAAAAGTACAAGTTATAACGAAATTCCACCATATTTTTTCATGGAAATCATATATTATTTGGTAATTAGTATCTAAATATAGAAAGAGAAATTTGTATCATAGGTATTTAATTTAATCCTAGGAGAATAAGCTTGATGCGAAATGAAAAAGAATTGTTAAAGCAATGGAAAGCAGATTTGCATGCAATTAAAGAGGAAAAGAAAATAAAAAAAAGGAAAAAGAAAAATAGTAAAAAATATGCGATTTCTGGTAGTACAGCAAACTTTATGAATAGCAAAAATGTATTTTATAAAAAGAACGGGGTTTGGAGACAAAGTAATCATACCCAAAGAAATGATTGAAAGACCATTTCCATAATGTATGAAGAAAAGGAAATACATAAATGCTTTTCCGATTAATTATTTAGTAAATATTTTTGTTTATTCAGTTAATAGTATTAAAAAACATGTAAATATACCAAAATTAAACCCTTAAAAAACGTTTTTCCGGAAGAATGATTGTACTCATGATTTTTATCAAAAAGGGTGGATTTGCTCGTATGATTTCCATATGGTAAATATTCTAATGGATAAATCAAGAGGGTGGGGAGTTTTAATAATTTTGTAGAGAACAATTTTCATTTTATCAAGAGGTATTTAAGACCTGAATCGAATAAGGGTGAAATGTAAGGGAGAGAAAATGACAAATTTAACCAGAAATTTATACATATTAAATTAATACAATTTTTGTGAAAGAATTACCATAAATTAATTAAGAAAACTGTTATCCTTATTAAATATTGTAATGATCAATTTTTAGTGAAATTTAAATAATTTAGGAGAAAATGTGAAAATGACTATTTATGAAAAAAATGCAGAAATTTTAAAAGTAATATCACACCCAATTCGAATTAAAGTTATAGCAGAACTGGTTCAAAGAGGGGAATGCAGTGTAAATCAAATAGTGGATATCTTAGGAATTCCACAGTCTACTACATCCCAGCATTTAGCAAAAATGAAATCTCAAAAAATGGTTAAATGTAGGCGAAAAGGATTAGAAAATTATTATAGTGCCTCAGATAAAAATATAAATACTATTGTAGAGATACTACTAGGTAAAAAGCTGTTTTAATGCAAAGTGGGCATTTATTTTAAAGAAGATAAAAATGAGTGTCCAAATAAACGTTTGGTTCTTATATATGATTAATAGGGTTCAAAGGAATTAAATATTATATACAAGGGGCGAGTTGCTCCAATGGGAATTGTTATACAGGTTGAACTACTCACCACTTAACGTCCTAACGGACTGTTTGAAGTGGGAGATTCCTAAGTACGGAAACCTATCGGTTTCTAATTGATTAGGCTATCCCCGTAGTCCCTACGGTTAAGAGACGAATCGCTTCGTTTCTAAGATTCAGTCCTGCGTTAATATCTCTATCGTGATGTGTGCCACAATAAGG
>NZ_JBFUIN010000324.1:0-3652 GCF_056401855.1 Bacillus sp. P4_D3 | reverse complement strand
CTTACTACAAAATAAAGGGAGTTTGCAACAGGCCTTGTAATTATAAGGTCTGTTTTTAATTCATTGAAGTAGTAAAAGTATGCAATGAAATTTCTTGTGGACAATAAAGTGGTATTTTGCTTAAGGTGCTTTTTTATGAAAAATATATAATTTTTACAAAGTATATATTGATAACATAGTATAATGTATTTGATATATGTTTAAAAATAATCGGAAATGAAATAAAGGAGTAATAATATGGAGTATGTGCTAATAGGTGGGATTTTAATATTATTAGCTGTAGTGTTTGTACTGTTTTATAAAAATAAACAGTTAGAATCAGAGAGTCAGCAAGTAGAGTTTGAAAAGAAACAAGCGATTGAAACGTATGAAAATGAGATTGCAGCTACGATTACAGGGCATAAAGAACAACAGGATACTTTAAAGAACATGGAACAGAAAAAATATAATGATTTACAAGTGAATACAGCTAGAGAACTTGAAAATATGCGTATGATGAAAAATCAATTGGCTGTTCAACATAGTAAAGAACGTAGTGAAATGCAAGATAAGCATAGTAGTGAAATACATATGTTTCAAAATTTAATTGCGGATTTACGAGAATATACCAAAAATGGTGCTGAAGTGAATGCGCATGAAACATTACATTATATGAAGCGAGGTTTCGTTGAGCAAGGAATAATACTAGAAGAAGAGTTTCATATTATACCGAACGTTTTTATGATGCGCAATAAATATAGAGATAAACGTGACATAAATGATAATCGAATCCATCACCTCATCTTATGTAAAACTGGCATTTATCTACTTGAGACGAAAGAATGGACGGGGACATTAATTCATGGTTTAACGAGAGAAAATGCTGGTGTATGTTCATTTATGATGGAGGAAATTGGTAAGTATCAACATGAAATTGAAAAAGAAGAGACGTTTGAATTTATTACGGAGGGAACTTCATTAACTATGCAAGTAAGAAATGAAGGGAATCCAGCGTATAAAGCGAAAATACTATCTCAAACTTTATATAATTGTTTGGAAGAGATGCAAGTAGATATTGTAAAGGAAAAAGTAAAACCGATTGTATATTTTGAAAATGAAAGTGGAAAAGAAGTTATTGATCTTTCTAATGAAGAATTGCCGAGATTTAAAGATAGAGAGCAAATTGTAACGTTTTTCAGAAATGAAGTTTTAACAAGTAAAGTAATATATACAGCACGAGAACTACAAAAGCTTAGAGATATGATTGGCCAGATGAATTATGTTGCGAAGTGAAAAATAAAGTAGGGGTGTTGAATGAATGGAGAAAGGTAAAAGGTAAAAGCGCTATATTGAGGGAAGAAGCTATATCTTTTATAGCTTCTTTTTTATTGTTTAATTTGTTTTAGAAGGGGCATGAATTGTTGAATGGAATAAGGAATGAAAGCGGAGGTGATGCATATATTTAGAGGCATTGGGTAGTTTTTTATAATTTTGTATAAAATGAAAAGGAGGTAGGGCGGTGAAAGCGATACCGACTGATGTCCTGAGTAAGGAATTGATGGAAAGAGAAGGGGTTATATCTATTACAGTGATGGAATTTGAAAAGATAGAAGTGGCCGGAGTAGTTGTTTCTGGTCCGGCTGTTATTTTGATTAATCAAGAGTAAGTATATAGTATCAATATAGAAAAGTAGAAAGAGCATCCATTTAGGGTGCTTTTTGTTTGTATAGAAGTGCGCATATGATAGATAATTGGAGGGGGAATATGTGGCAATTATTATGACACCGATACTAGCTGGATGTATGTATGTTGTTAGTAGAGTAAAGAAAACTATTAATATATTTTACGAATGAATTATGTAAGTAATTCATATTTCCCATATAAAAAGATTTGCTTTAATATAATGAGTGTAAAGTTCGAGTATTCGAAGTATTACTTGAATTATATCCCTATCCCTTTTCTAAAAATGCGAACAAGTTTTGCCCTATTCTATTCAATAGTTTATTGTATAGAAATATATTGTTCGATGACCATTATGGAACGCACATAATGGGTAAATCCCGATCCTTAAAGAGGATGCCCCTAATCTTCATGTGAAAATATGATCGGATAAGAAAGCTGGCCAATTTATGGTCAGCTTTCTTTTTGTTCAAAGAGTAATTCTTCTTTAATTTCTGTTTGCAATAATAAAGTTTTTCCAAAGCGGCGTTTGCATTCAGCCCGTACTTTTTGGATTGCTAGTAGCTGAGAAGTAGCAGGCACTGTGACAATTGCTTGTCGAGGTTTCCGATTTTCTTCACAAAAAATACATTCCACAACATATTTAGAAATCATAATTTCATCCTTTCGGTTTGAATTTCTAAGAAGGGACTGCTCATGAAGTTGATGTAATCTTTCGTCATCGTTTTACTTTTTTCCTCTTTTTTCAAGGATAAATATAAAGAAAGATAGAAAGTTAGTATGGGGGGAGATAGGATGAAAAGATGGATTGGTACGGCAGCTATATGTATGAATGAAAAGAATGAGTTTCTAATGGTATTACAAGGAAAAGTAAATGAAGAGAAGCGATGGTCTGTGCCGAGTGGAGGACAAGAAGAGGGAGAAGAGCTTGAAGAGTGTTGTGTTCGTGAAGTATGGGAAGAAACGGGTTATGAAGTAGAAGTTATAGACAAGCTATGTGAAAAAAAGGGGATAACATATGGGGTACCAGTTCATGTGTATTACTATGTTGTGAAGTTAATAGGTGGTAACATGAAAATACAAGACCCTGATGAGTTAATACATGAAATAGATTGGAAAGGAATAGATGAAGTGAAAAAATTATCTTTATCGTTTCCAGAAGAATATGAGCTATTATATAAATATACAAATAAAAAAGAAAGTGTTTAAATACTTTCTTTTTTATTGTATCCAAGATAAGAAAAGCGGAACGATAACTAAACTAGCTCCAGCTGTTAAAAGCATTGATAAACTTGCAATTGTACCTTCTACAGGACCGATTTCAAATGCTTTTGATGTTCCGGTTCCATTCGCGCTAGTACCTAGCATTATTCCTTTTGCGAGCGCTGTTTTAATACGGCATATGCGTATGAGCGTAGGACCGAGTAATGCTCCAGTTAAGGCAGTTAATACGACGAAAACGGCTGTTAATTGTGACATGCCGCCAATCATTTCTGAAATAGCCATTGCAATAGGTGTTGTTACAATGTGTGGTGCTAAACTTTGTTCTATTGTAGAGTCAATTTGAAAAAAATCAGCTAATAGTGCGGAAGTAATAACCGATAGAAATGAACCAACAATGACATTAATTAAAATGGCCGTTCCATGTTTTTTTAATAGATCAAAGTGTTTATAGATTGGCCACGCGAAAGCAACCGTTGCAGGTTTCAATAATTCTGTTAGCCAATGACTACCAGATTCGTAGGTTTCGTATGGTGTATCTAATCCGAGTAGTAAAGCAATTAAAATGATTGGGCATACAAGAAGGGGAGAAAGTAAGCTCCAATTCCAGCGTTGATACATTTTTTTAGATACCCAATATGTGAATAGTGTTAATAGTAAACAAAGAAAGCCGATCATTGTGTGGATCCTTTCCGCTTTAATAGCAATTCTGTTAAAAGTCCTGTTACGAGAGTGACACAAAGTGTACTAATCACGATAATGATTAGTACAC
>NZ_JBFUIN010000323.1:0-3662 GCF_056401855.1 Bacillus sp. P4_D3 | reverse complement strand
CTGTTACATTATCAATCCCGATATCTTGAACGGCAATTTTATCATGAAGTCCAGTCATTAAGCCGAGTAGCATACACGGAGAGTGCGTAGGCTCAGCAAAGAAACAATGCACATTGTCTTTATACAATAACTTTAAGCCGAATGCTACTCCGCCAGGTCCCCCGCCGACTCCGCACGGAAGATAAACGAATAAAGGGTGTTCTTCATCTACTGCAATCTCTAACTCTTCTAATTGTTTTTGTAAACGCGACGCTGCTACTGCGTATCCTAAAAATAAATCATGTGAGTTTTCATCATCAACAAAATAGCAGCTAGGATCTGCATCTGCTTGCAGTCTTCCTTCTTCTACTGCTTTACTATAATCCGCTTCATATTCGATAACATTTACACCTTTACTTCTTAGTAAATCTTTTTTCCATTGTTTCGCATCTGCTGACATATGAACAGTTACATTAAATCCTAGTTTTGCACTCATAATCCCAATGCTCAGTCCTAAGTTTCCTGTCGAACCTACTGCAATAGAATATGTTGCAAAAAACTCCCTACATGTATCGCTATCTAAAATGGAGTAATCGTCTTCCTCCGTTAACATTCCATGCTGAAGTGCCAATTGTTCAGCATGTTTCAACACTTCATAAATGCCGCCCCTAGCTTTTATTGAACCTGATATTGGAAGATGACTATCACATTTTAATAATAGTTCTCCCAATATTGGCTGCCCGTAATTTTTCTCTAAAGACTGTTTCATAGAAGGTATTTTCACTAAAGGTGATTCTATAATGCCGCCCGTTTCTTGTGTTTCAGGAAAAACTTTCGCAATATATGGTGCGAAGCGCTTTAATCTCTCTTCCGCATCTTTTACATTTTCTTCATTAAGCGGCGAACCTTTTATTGCCGTTTCATACTTTTCTTTATTCGGATTCATCCAAAATACTTCTTCCGTTGCAATAAGGTTGTTTAATAGTGGGTATCGCTCTTTTAATGCCTCTATCCCCTTCATTTCTCTTCCTCCTCATATTCTTGTAGCTAGCCATATAATAAATTATAATTAATTTTAATATAGTTTAACATGAAATTCAGTTTTAGTTAATTTTAATTTAATTTATTTAAATATAATTTAATAATAATTAAGGAGCATTTATTATGGAAAATATAGATATCGGTAAAAAAATTGAAAAACAAAGAAAAGAAAAAGGATTAACTAGTAAAGAACTAGCAAAGATGGCCGAAATCACACCATCAATGCTTAGTCAAATTGAACGTGGTTCTGCTAACCCTTCCATTCAAACATTAAAGGTACTCGCAAAAGCTCTTGACGTTCCAACATTTAGTTTTTTACTTGAGGAAAATAATACAGACGATCTAATAGTGCGCTCTAATAAAAGAAAAAAAATGATTATCGATAATTTATCATATGAATTGTTATCACCTGATTTCACAGGGAATTTAGCAACAGCAATTATGACCATCCCACCGAATACTGCTTCATCAGAAAATGTGCTAGAACATAAAGGAGAAGAATTAGCATTTGTATTAGACGGGAAAATCACATTGCACTTAAATGAAGAAGAATACACATTAGAAACTGGTGATAGCGTAAAAATACCAGCTTATTTAAAACATAAATGGGTAAATCAATTCGAGAAAAATGCGATTGTTTTATTCTCTGTTACTCCGCCGATTTTTTAATTCATGTGATGATGAAAAAATAGCCATGCATGGATGCTCTCCGTACATGGCTATTTTTATTTTTTTGGTACTAATAAAATCCCTAAACTAATAACACAAAAACTGAGTATTTGCTGTATTGAAAGACCAAATAGAACTGAATTTTGTTCACTAATAAGCGAAATAATGATATGAGCAATTCCCTCGCAAATTAGAAAAAAGCTTATATTCTTTCCATTCCCTACTCTTTCATTTTTAATCCATAACGAGCCAATTATACCGAGTGCGAGTATAATCTCATACATGAAAATAGGATGATACAAAAATTTTGATTTATATATTTTCATCCCCCATGGGAGTGTCGTTTGTATACCTACTTCTTGATGGAATAGAAAATAAAAGATAATACTCACACACAATCCAAAGGGCAATGTATCAAGTAAAATTCGAAGAGAAAATTGCTCTTTTTTACTTTTCCAAACAATGTATATACTAGCCATAATAAAACCTACTATAATATGTTGAATACTTCCTACAGCTAATAATGCTTGCACCGGCGCCCCAATGGCCCATACTGGATTTAAAATTGCCGGTGCGAATTTCCATACTAATACAATGATGAGAAGACCATTCGTTACTGCATCCATCATTTTTTCATATTGAATATTTTGCTTTTTCATCCTTAGTTTCATCAGAGTAAATCCAAATAGACTTCCTATTATAAGAGAAACGGGTTGTAACCTCACCATCCACTCCATCACTATGAAATCCCCTCTTAATTCTCAATTATTTTCTTAAACTTCTCTTCTAATTGATCTGGAGGTAATACACCTCGTGCCTGATCTACAATAATTCCATCTTTATTAACAAAAAATGTCGTTGGTAAAGAGAATACTTTATAATCTAATCCAGCTACTCCGTCCATATCTAATAGAACTGGAAATTTAAATCCGTGGCGATCTGCGAATGCGCTCGCTTCTTGTACTGGATCCCCGATTGTTGCATTTACCGCAAAGATTTCAACATCCTTTTTATACTTATCATACAAACGAACTAAGTCAGGAGCCTCCATTTCACATGGGCCACACCACGATGCCCAAAAATTAATAACATATGGTTTTCCCTTTGCATCATTTAACGAATACAGCTTCCCGTCCAATCCTTTTAATGTTATGTTTGGTGCTTTAAATCCCACTTGTGGCAATACTTCTTTTTCTTGTAACTCCGCTTGTTTCGCTTTTCTTTCTTTTTCTTCTTTCTTTGTATTATAAAAATTAACCCCTGCCCAAATTAGTGCCCCGGCCAGTATAATAGCAATTAGTTTCTTCACTTTTCTTCCTCCTCATTTCTAAAATCCTGTAAATCCACCAAATATACGAATAAAGAATGCTGTAATTTTCGTCATTTGATTTGTATATAATAAAACCCCTGTTAGTATCATCATTCCACCGCCAATTTTCATCATGACATTGGCATATGTAACAATCCATTTTACCTTTCCGATAAAAAATGCCATCACGAAAAACGGAACTGCAAATCCAAGGGTGTACGCTGTAATATACAGAAGCGCACTTTCAGGATTGGTCGCACCGAGCATAAGCACTGCAGAAAATATAGGTCCAACACACGGTGTCCATCCTGCTGCATATGTCATGCCGACCAAAACTGAGCGAATATATCCTGTCGATTTACTTCTATATTGTACTTTTTTCTCTGCCATAAGCCACTTAGGCTGAATCACTCCAGTCATAAATAGCCCCATCAAAATAATAAATATCCCACCAATTTGCTGAATCAGCCTTTGATTAGATGAAAAAGTGATCCCAATCCAGCTTACTGATAAACCTAATGCATAAAAAATAACCGAGAAACCGATCATAAAAAATACTGTATGTATAATCGCTGACTTTTGCATAATTCCACGATTTTCTTTTAAATCTTGAATAGAAACACCTGTAATATATGATAAATAAGATGGATATAGCGGTAAAGAA
>NZ_JBFUIN010000322.1:0-3688 GCF_056401855.1 Bacillus sp. P4_D3 | reverse complement strand
TCATATAATAGAGACTCTTCTACAAACTGATGGAAAAACAACTTTATTATTTACAGGGCCCCTGACTGACCTTGCCCGTGCATTATATGAAGTACCTGTAATCGAAGAAAAAATTGAACGTCTCGTTTGGATGGGCGGCACATTTCGTACTGCGGGAAATGTACATGAGCCAGAACATGACGGAACAGCCGAATGGAATTCATTTTGGGATCCCGAAGCAGTATCTCGTGTTTGGGATGCTAATATAGTAATTGATTTAGTAACTCTAGAAAGTACTAATCAGGTTCCACTAACTGTAGACGTACGTGAACGTTGGGCAAAAGAGCGAAAGTATATTGGTGTTGACTTCCTTGGTCAATGCTATGCAATGGTCCCTCCTCTCGTTCACTTTTCAACTAACTCTACCTACTATTTGTGGGATGTATTAACTACTGCATTTGTTGGAAACACTGATCTCGTAAAAACACAAATGATTACTAGTATCGTTCATACATACGGACCCAGCCAAGGACGTACAGTGGAAACTGCTAACGGAAGACCAGTAAATGTCGTTTATGATGTGAAACGTGATGCATTCTTTGAATATATTACTGAATTAGCTAAAAAAGCTGCTAATCACAACCAGTGTTGAAAGCCGTATAAACCCAGGTGATGAGCCAGCCAAAAAATTTAGAAATTGGTTGGAACTTAATATTTAATTTTTAAAAAGAGTATTGAATTAAATTTCAATACTCTTTTTGTGCAGTTTAATGCTATTTGATTAGAGTTGTGTTTTACAGATTATCCATCTCGTAACCATTGACAAAATACGTTATTGTTTCTAGTTCATCCTCATTTAATTCTCTATCTAGCTCTTGTTTATACGCCGCCTTTATCTTCTCTTCATCGCCTTTATGAGTTTCCGTATAAGTTCCTACTGTTTTTAGCAAATGAATTTCTTGTGAAAACTCATCCCGATTTATAGCTGTCCCATGGGAAAGAATATATGTCTCAGCATCAAATTTCTCTAATTCTTGTATCAGTTTAAACGTTCGTTTCGTTGTATAGTTCCGCTTTGCAGAAAAGATATCTGCATATATACAGTCTCCTAAAAACAAAATCTTTTCTTCTTTAATATAAATAACAACAGAGTCATGAGAATGGTCTCCGCCCACATGCTCTAACACACATGTCACATCACCAAGGTCTAATTCAAGTTGTTTCTGAAAGGTTAAGGGCGGCGGAAGAATTTGAATATTTCTTGGTTTTTCACTGAACTCTTTTTTTATACAGTCCGCACAAAATTCAATTTCTGTACCTTCTTTCACTCGTGCGTCCAATGCCTCATCCGACCACTCATAAGAAACAAGTGTGTTCATCTCTTTTTTTGTTTCAAAATGTGCGATAGACAATGCATTTTGTAATACAGGCAATCCAAAAATATGATCCCAGTGCCAATGCGTTAATGCTACAAAATCAGGATTTGAGATATTTTGTTCTTTTAGCATTTCTAAAAACAATTGTGTATGTGCTTCTGAATTACCTGCATCTATCATCAAAGTCTTTTCTTTTCCAACTACCATTCCTAAGATAGGTCTATCAGTCTCGGAAACGGGTGTCATATACCAAAATGCGTTTCCTATTTTTTTAATTTGCTGCATAACTATTGCCTCCATTTTATGACTGTGTAAAAATTCCCAGCCGAGAAATTTCTTTATTCTTTATTTTGATTACTAGTAAATAACAATGTCAGAAATGAAATCATTCTACATTTTTTATTATCTAGTGAAATACAAATACTAATGATAATTTTGACAGGTAATCCTTTCTCGATATTTGTTACCTTTAATCTATTTTACGCTACGAACTTGCCTTTAAATTATATTACAATTTGTATAAATGAGATACATTTTACAATATCGAAGGAGTGCTGAACCGTGAATGCAAAGGAAACAATCATTCCCTATTTCGATAATGTGTTAACAGATAAAAAGTTGATTAATCAATGAATTTAATGAGGAAGGCTACCATGTTATCAGCTGAATAAAAGCAGCAACTATACAGTTGCTGCTTCCAACATTTCTTTTTGTATTTCAACACGTTTGATTTGGTGAGGGTCTTTAGAAAGAATTTTAAATGCATATCCTTCGCTATTTACTGTTTGCCCTTCTTGGATATCATAATTCTGCATCAGAATCCAACCACCAATCGTGTCAACATCACTATCATTCATATGTAATCCTAGTAAATCATTTAATTCGCTAATTAATACCTTACCTTCTACGACAACATGACCTTCATTCATTTGCTGAATGGGCGGACGCTCATCTTCATCGTATTCATCACGTATTTCTCCTACAATCTCTTCCAGAATATCCTCAATGGTTACAATACCAGCCGTACCGCCGTATTCATCATATAACACAGCCAACGGAATACGTTTCTTTTGCATTTGTAGTAAAAGATTATGTATTGGTATGGTCTCAATTACTTCAATTACTGGACGCGTATACGATTGAATAGAACTGAATTCTTTTGCTTCCTTATTCATATAACGGATAAAGAAATCTTTCACATTCACCATACCAATGATTTCATCTTTATCTTCCCCAAATACTGGGTAACGTGTGTACTTTTCATCACGGATTATTTTCATATGGTCTGCTAAAGAATTATCTACATGTAGCCCTATAATTTCTGTACGAGGGACCATGATTTCTTTCGCAATACGATTATCAAATTCAAAAATATTATTTACATATTTGTATTCAGCCTGATTAATTTCTCCACGTTCATAACTTTCAGAAAGAATCAATCGTAATTCTTCTTCTGTATGTGCTACATCATGCTCTGATGCAGGTTTTAAGCCGAACATTCCTGTTATCATCCTTGCAGAGCCATTTAACAAGCGAATAAACGGATACATGATTTTGTAGAACCAGATAAGCGGAGCCGAAAGTAATAAAGTAACCTTCTCAGCCTTTTGAATCGCGAATGTTTTTGGTGCTAATTCACCAACTACAACATGTAAGTACGTCATAATAGTAAAAGCAATTCCTAAAGATAATACACCTGCAATGGAAGGATTGATGTTCCACTTATCAAATAAAGGATGTAAAAGTCTCTCAATCGTTGGTTCACCTAGTGCCCCAAGTCCCATTGCTGTAACTGTAATCCCTAATTGACAAGCTGACAAATATTCATCCAAGTTTGATGTCACTTTCTTAGCTGCTAGCGCACCCTTCTTTCCTTCTAATACAAATTGATCAATCTTTGATCCTCTTACTTTTACAATAGCAAACTCAATTGCCACGAAAAATGCAGTACATGCGATTAAAACCGCTACCATGATTAAATTAAATATGTCCAACTAATTCCCTTAGCTTCCTTGAAACTAAAGGATTCACCTCCTGATATATTTTCTCTTTCCATACCTACAATTTCATACACTTTAACATGAGATTGAATACAATCTACATTCTCAAAATGATGAGAGGTACTTTGAGAAAATCGAGGTCATTTAGCCACCTATCCGAGTCAACATCTGAGTCCAATACATTTCCACCGCCTTGATTAAATTATCTATATGTTAGCATGAGAAATAAATCCCAGTCAACGTTAACATTTGAAATACCCTGAAAATTAAACAAAGAACTTCTCTCCCCTGTTTCATTAGATTTCTTAATGCGTGCACCAAACACTATACCAT
>NZ_JBFUIN010000321.1:0-3695 GCF_056401855.1 Bacillus sp. P4_D3 | reverse complement strand
GAAGGATGGCTGTAGTCAGACGCGGTTTGTGGTGAAATAAGCTTGTCAAATTGAAAGTATCTATCATTATTTTGAACATTGTACCAAATCGGTATAACGTTTTTTCAATAAAGTTCAAATGAATTTAATAATGTTTTTATATAAAGCCGTCTCTATAGTAGAGGCGGCATTTGTATTATATAAAGGAATGAACGATGCAATTATGAATCATTTGAAGAAGGTGGCGTATTTGCCAAACGGTTATAACTTTTAAAGGCTGAAATTGCAGATATAACACCACCTGTTAAAAATAAAGCTGAACCACCAACTAAAATAATACGACTGACGTACGTTTCACGAGCTTCTTCAACTTGTTCTTGTGACGGTGTTGGCATATAAATTCCCCCTCAATAATAATGTGTTTTGCAATAGTATATACAAATGCCTAACATGTGTTAAAAAAGCTGGATAGTTATAGGTAGAATCATCTAGTTGTTTTTAGTTTTGTAATAAAAAGTTATAGAAAGTTAAATGAATTCTATAGTATCCAAAAGCGTTTCAATTATTTGAAAAATCTTCATCCTAAATTTACGCTAACTTCACATGCAGCACAAATTGAAATTGTATTATGTATATGTACCAAATAAATAAAATTGTATAGCATTGCTGTTTTTAAATAATCAAAATCCTATTATTTCTATATAAGGGTCTTAATTGTATGTTAGAGATTACATTTTATTTAGAAGCAGATTTTAATAAAAAGGAATTCAAACAAAAGGGGAATGTCTTATGACAACATATACGAGCGAGATAAAAAAAGGTTTAGTTACTGAAGAAGATGTGGACATTTTAAAAATAATGGCGCATCCAATACGATTACAAATTGTAAATGAATTAAGTGTACGCAAAACTTGTAATGTAACGCAATTAACAGAAATATTAAATATTCCTCAATCGACTGTTTCGCAGCATTTATCAAAAATGAAAGGTAAAGTGCTAAGAGCTGAAAGAAGAGGATTAGAAATTTATTATTACATTAATAATTTAAAAGCAAGTAAGATTGTTAGTGTTTTAGGATATGTAAATTAATGAAGTGTTATTATACAAAATAGCCTCCGCTGTTAAGCGGGGGCTATTTTGTATTGTTTTATTTATTTGCATTTAAAATTTTATAGTTTTTATGATTTACAATTGTTCGGTCAAATTCAAAAGTACCACCGCTTACATCTGTAACTTCAACTAAGACCGATTCAGTGTATAGTTTTAGTACAGATGCTGTGATCTTTAAGTTATTTCGTTGAAATAGTATAGTATCGCCTACGTTTGCTTTCATAGTACCTCCTTATAAAAGTCAGAAATGTTTGTTTATTATATATATTAAACCACGTATAGATATATTAGTGAATGTTTAGTTTTTATTTATCAATAAAATATTTGTTGTTTAATAAAAATTAAAGTGCAACATTATGTAAATGAATTATATATTTTCTATTTTTATGTAGAAAATTGTAAAAAAACGTTGTAATTCTGTATGTTTCGTTAGGAAAACAAGATATACGGAAGTGGAAATGTATAAATGATGGAATTTTTGATTACAAGCATTGTAATGAGAAGCCAGATTACAAGACTATTAAATGATTTGTATCAAGAAATACAGACGCAACATGTTATAAACGTTGAAGAGTTAAATAAGAATAGGATGTTTTTTGTTTGTATAGGATAAGCAAAATATTGAAGTCCAGCCATGGTATAATTCGATAATTTTTTTGTGAAAGAAGATGTAAAAGCCTCCGTAGGTCGTACTGATGCAAAACATTATAAAAGCTGCTACGTATTTAACAAGTAGTTTTTTGTATTTCATCCTTCGTTTTATGTAACTGGTTCCATATATTTGACGCTCCGTCTTGTAAGTGCTTACATAACGGGTAATATCCTATACAATGAAGTTGTTAAATCGAATGAGGTGGCGAAAATGAAAATGAAAATGAAAAAAGCATATTTAGCGAATAGCATTGAAATAGAAAGAGGAGGAGAGATGGTATGAAAAAATCATCGGTTAATCCATGGCTTGTTGTCCTTGGAACAGTCATAGTACAAATGGGGCTTGGAACGATATATACATGGAGTTTATTCAATCAGCCCTTAGTGAGTAAATACGGTTGGAGTCTTAACGCTGTTGCTATAACTTTCTCAATTACTAGTCTTTCTTTAGCATTTTCAACTTTGTTTGCAAGTAAATTGCAAGAAAAATGGGGACTTCGTAAACTTATTATGATAGCTGGACTAGCGTTAGGACTTGGATTAATACTTAGTTCACAAGCTTCCTCATTATTAATGCTTTATGTACTAGCAGGAGTTGTTGTAGGTTACGCAGATGGTACAGCATATATTACTTCACTATCCAATTTAATAAAGTGGTTTCCAGAGCGTAAAGGTTTAATCGCCGGTATATCTGTCTCTGCATATGGTACAGGTAGCCTAATATTTAAATACATAAACGCAATGTTGATTGATTCAGTTGGTGTATCGCAAGCGTTTATATACTGGGGTTTAATTGTTACAGCTATGATCGTGATTGGCGCTTGTTTAATCCATCAAGCTGCTGATCAAGGTGCAGTTCAGGAAACAAAAACTAAAGAATATACAACAAAAGAAATGTTAGGCACAAAACAAGTATACTTATTATTTATTATGTTATTTACATCATGTATGAGTGGCTTATACTTAATTGGCATGGTAAAAGACATCGGTGTTCAACTTGTAGGGCTTAGCGCAGCAACAGCAGCTAATGCGGTGGCTATGGTTGCAATCTTCAATACATTGGGTCGTATCATTCTGGGACCGTTATCAGATAAAATCGGCCGTTTAAAAATCGTTACTGGTACTTTTGTTGCTATGGCGACTTCAGTCTTGGTTCTAAGTTTCGTAGATTTAAATTATGGTATCTACTTCGTCTGTGTAGCAAGTGTAGCGTTTTGCTTTGGTGGAAATATCACTATTTTCCCAGCTATTGTTGGTGATTTCTTCGGTATGAAAAACCATAGTAAGAACTACGGAATTGTGTATCAAGGATTTGGATTTGGAGCGCTTGCAGGTTCCTTTATCGGTGCACTTCTAGGTGGATTCAAACCAACTTTCATGGTGATCGGCGTATTATGTGTCGTGTCATTTATTATCTCAATTTTAATCCAAGTGCCTAAGCAGAAAAAAGAAAAAGAAGAAGAATATAGCAGCGTAGCATAAGGGTTTAAATCTTCTATTACACTACTGTAACTAAAAAGTACCCTATTAAATAGGGTACTTTTTTTCGATACATAATAAAATTACGAAAGGGAAGTGGATGCCGAACCACTTTCCTTTTTTCTTTATGAACTATTTTTAATTGTTTTTCTCTACTCAGCCTTTATAATTTACATAATTTTACTGATGGAAGGGCCAGTGAAGCACCTAATTGGAGTATATTGGAATACTATTGAGTGATGCATAATATATGAGAATCTTTGATTATATATAGGATATTCATTGAGAAATGCAAGATGAAAAGTAAAATATTTTCAGAAAAATGTTGAGAAAAGAAAAACTTAAATTTTTGATAAAGTATTGTAGGTGAAGAAATCTACAGGTTCTCTTTTGGAGTTTCAAAAAAGATGATAAGAAATTATAGATTAAATTTTTATTTAAAGTACTATGTAATGCTTAAAGATGAAGCATTACAT
>NZ_JBFUIN010000320.1:0-3708 GCF_056401855.1 Bacillus sp. P4_D3 | reverse complement strand
GGATAAACTACTTCTAATTCCTTTCTATCCACAGCTATCAACTCCTTATGCTATTTCAATATATTGTTCACTTTATTTCCCCTTATTCATTAAATCACAGAAGGAATGTAACTCCCCGCTATCGAATTTTTACATAACAAATATTATTAGGTGGTGCTTTACTATGAAATTAGCTGTCATTGGTGGCGGTGATTTACAAGATCCAAATCACTTGCATATTAATGAACGACTTATAGAATTAACAAATAAACAATACCCAAAAGTATTATTCATTCCAACAGCTAGTCGTGATGATGAAGGATATATAAAGTTATTTTTAGAAACGTTTGAAAAGCGATTACATTGTGAGGTTCAAATTTTACGCTTTATAACCGAAACACCTACTAAATATGAAATAGATGAGATGATTCATTCTGCCGATTTAATTTATCTTGGCGGTGGGAATTACGTTCATATGCTTGAACAATGGAAAGAACATAAACTAGATGAAAAGTTACTATTTGCTTTAAAACGCGGAACACTTATTGCAGGATATAGTGCCGGTGCGATGTGCTGGTTCACATCTAGCATTCGTTCAGATTATGAAGGTTCCGGTTATATAGAAAGTAGTGGCTGGAGTATTGTTAATAAAAGATTTTGCCCCCATTACAATCAATTAAATAGAATGAATGCCTTCCATACGTTTTTACAAACTCACCAAGGTAATATAGAAGGCATTGCATTAGAAGATAATTGCGCTTTATATATTACAGAAGGTTCATTTGAAATTATCGGTGAGCCAGATACAGCTTGGGAGTTTTATATGAATAATGGAAAACTCATTAGACAACATTTTGATATAACTTTAAAAAGTTATTTATAAGCATTCATCAAAAAAAAGTCCCTAAGTATAATGACTTAGGGACTTTTTCATCTTTTAACTCACTAATCGTGTAATTCGTTTCTTCTGCCATGAAAGCTTATAATATGCATACTGTAATATTAAGCTGACGATGAATGCCGCTGGATATCCAATCCAAATTCCTTCTATACCAAGACTCGTATGGTAAGAAAGATAATACGCTACAGGTACTTCAACAAACCAGATTGATACAACACTAATCACAGTTGGCCAAAGTACTGTACCACTTGCTCGCATTGTCGCACTAATAATTTGTGCATGACCGAAAATTAAGTAACTCCATAATGTAATCATAACTAAACTATGAGCAATTTCAATTGTAGTTTGACTTGTCAAAAATAGTGCTAAAATATCTCTTGAGAATAAATAAATAAGCGATATTAATACACCACCAATGATATAATTCATAATAATTCCGGCCTTAACAACTTTCTGTAATCGATCAAATTGGTTTGCACCAATTGATTGCGCTGCAAAAATTGATACGGTAATGCCGAGGCTAACTGCTGGCATTTGTACATAACTTGCAACTTGGTTCACAACACCATACGCCGCTGTTGCATCTGATCCATAGCGATTCACAAATGCGATTACCGCAATTTCTGATAATGAAACTAATATCATATTAATACTCGCTGGAATACCAAGTCGTAACAATAACTTTAATAACTCCCAGTCCATACGAAGATATTTTCTTACTGTAGCGTCTAATTGCAGTGGATGATTTTTCTTCTTTAAATACACTAGCATGACAATAAACGTAATAACTGTAGATATAACTGAAGCATAGGCTGCTCCGTAAACATCTAATTTCGGAGCTCCTAACCAGCCAAAAATAAGAATTGGTAATAAGATCATATTTAGCGCTGTACTAACGATTAAAAAGTAAAATGGCGTTTTAGAATCTCCTGTACCTCTCATAAATGTTGTGTATGCAAAATATAAAAATAATACTGGCATAGATATAAATAAAATTCTTGCGTAATGCACACTTATTTCAATAATATTTTCTGGTGTTCCCATAAGGCGCATAATATCCATCGCAAAAATACTACCTATTATCGCCAACACGACTCCGATAATAAAAGTAAACGTAAGCGTCGTACCAACGATAGCTTTTAAGCGCTCTTCATTTTTAGCACCAAATGCCTGACCAATTAAAATTGAACTACCAGAACCAATTCCAATTACAAATGAAACGAGCAGGAAAAATAACGGGAAGAACGCCGATATAGCTGCTAGATCATTTACGCCAAGCCATCTTCCTACTACTACCATTCCAAATAACTGTCCAACTGACTGTAATACATTACTTAAAAGTAACGGTACTAAAAACATGGACATCGATTTCCATATCGGCTTATGTTCCGTTTCTGACTTCTGTGACTCTACACCTTCTTTATTGTTATCTGTAGGTGGTTTCAAATTTCATTTCTCCTTTTATTTAAAATCCGTGCTCAAATAGTGGTAATTGTGCCAACCATTTCTATACTGTTTGCTCGTTAAAGTAAATGCTTCTTCCACTCACTATTTTCAAATTCATCATAGAACTTTAACATATTTTTCGTATCTGTAATCCTCTATCTCTTTGTATAGTTGTTTTTATGATGTGCTTCTATTCATTTTCTTCTCTTCATTCTTATAACTTCACCCAATATTGGCTTCCATCAGCTGTTCTATCTAAAAAACCATATTCAATTAAATATCTTCTCAAAGTTACAAAATCCGGATATATATTTTCTAAAACTGTATTTACTTCTTTTTCAGTATACTTTTTATTACTATCGAATTTCTTCACTAAATGACGTAATATAATTAATTTACGCTTTTGCTTTTTCGGAAATTTAGAAAGCGGTCCATCCAAACCTTCTGTAAAATGCGTTGTTAAAACTTCAGCATTTTCTTCCTCTGTAATATTGTATCGATCATCCACCATCGTAGCTGTTCTATGAATCGGTACAAATTTAGTTTGAACTTTTGATTTTTCTTCTGACAATTCCATTAACGCTAAAAATACTTTCGCTTGCTTCATTTTCTCTCGCAATGTAAATCGATGATTGCGAATCGTCGACGTGCTCCCGCCGTCCATTTCTTTTACAATCTCTTTATCGTTAAGTCCCATATGGAAAAACTGAACCATTTTCTTTTGCAAATCAGTTAAACCTGTAAACTTCTTATCAAGATTTAATAAATATTCAAACATAGACGTATGCTCATTTTGAATATGCAACTGTACAAACTTCTCTGCTTCATACAAAACTTGATTTTCTTGATAAATAACCCCTTTAATAAACGTTTCTCCACAAGCTAAACAAATATACTCCTCTGCTGCCTCGTCAAATACATACCCTTTCTTTAATTCCTCTACCGACGCATCCCAAAACTTCTCTGAAATATCACTCATACTAAACACTCCTTCAAAATGTTTATTTAAAAACAAACAAATTCCAATAACGTTTATTATCACTTCATCATCTTAACATATAAAAAATAAACATTTCAATGTTTCGTTTACCTATTTTACAAACTTTTATAAAAATGTTTATCTAACTATGATAAATAGGACTTATCACACCGAAAAACGAATGTATTTTAACAAACTAATTATTATGGGATGTGAAACAAAACATGACTACTATTCAAGACCCTTCCAGCATTCAATTTTAACTACAAAAAAGGTGTTTCCGTATATGGAAACACCTTTTACCTTTTATATATTTTATAAACAACCTCTACTAAAACTTTACTTGCTTGTACAAATACATGTTTTCGATTTCCATCCTCAACGAATCTATTTGAACAACCAC
>NZ_JBFUIN010000319.1:0-3722 GCF_056401855.1 Bacillus sp. P4_D3 | reverse complement strand
TCCTTCAACAATGTCTGATAGTTCGCTCCATCTTTCCATCGTTTTTTCTAGCTCTTCTTCTGTTTTCTGCTGTGCTTCAGATAATTCTTGTGCCTTTGTGAAGTCAGATCCAACTTTCGCAAGTTCTTCTCCAATTGACTCAATTTTCTCTTCTAGTTCGGCAATTGTATCTTCAATTGTTTCCCATTCACGCTGCTCATTGTATGAAAGTTTACGTTTACGTTGTTGTTTTGGAGCTTCTTCTACTACTTTTTTCTCTTTTTGAACTTCCGCCTTCTCAATAAGTTCTTTCGTCTTTTCCATTTCTAAATAGTCCGTATAACTACCTAGGAATTCACGCACTTCGCCCTCGCCACTAAAGATGAACAATTCATCTACTACTTTATCTAAGAAGTAACGGTCATGCGATACAGTTAAAACGACACCTGGGAAATCTTCTAAATAATCTTCTAGTACTGTTAATGTTTGTGTATCTAGATCATTCGTAGGTTCATCAAGTAATAGTACGTTTGGTTCTCCCATTAAAATACGTAATAAATATAAACGTCTTCTTTCACCACCAGATAGTTTACCAAGCGGTGTACCATGTGAATGCGTCGGGAATAAGAAACGTTCTAACATTTGAGATGCACCAATTACTTTTCCGTCTGTCGTATGAATAACTTCTGCAATCTCTTTAATGTATTCAATCATACGCTGATTTAAATTCATCTCTTCATTTTCTTGCGTATAATAAGCAACTTTTACAGTTTGTCCTACTTCAACTTCACCACTATCAGGAGATAACTTGCCTGCAAGCATATTTAATAGCGAAGATTTCCCGCTTCCATTCGCCCCAATAATTCCGATACGATCGCCTGGTTTCACAATATGATTAAAATTATGTAGTACCGTCTTATCACCAAATTTTTTCGTTACATCTTTTAACTCAAGTACTTTCTTTCCTAGACGACTTCCACTTAGTGCAATATCAACTGATTGCTTCGCTGCTGGTCCTTCTTGTCCCTTCAGCTCATCAAAACGCTGAATACGCGCCTTTTGTTTCGTAGAACGGGCTTTTGCACCACGGCGAATCCAAGCAAGTTCACGACGATATAAATTTTGGCGTTTGGATTCTTGTGCCGATTCTTGCTCTTCACGAAGTGCTTTCGCTTCTAAAAATGTACTATAGTTTCCTTCGTAACTATATAGTTTACCGTTATCTAATTCAAAAATACGGTTTGTCACACGATCTAAGAAATAACGATCATGGGTTACAAGTAATACCGCACCTGTATATCTTGCTAAATATTCTTCTAACCATTCAACTGTCTCATGGTCAAGATGGTTCGTAGGCTCGTCTAAAATTAATAGATCAGGTGTTTCAATAAAACATTGTGCCATTGCGATACGTTTTTTCTGTCCACCAGATAGGTTTCCAACAATTGCAGTAAAATCTGTAATTCCTAATTTCGTTAAAAGAGATTTCGCATTTGCATTTGCTTCCCATGCACTCATTGCATCCATACGTTGCTGTACGGCAAATAATTGTTCCTGTACTTTTTCATTACTTGGATCTTTTTCGATATTTAATAACGATTGTTCATAATCACGAAGAAGACGAATTAAAGGTGTATCACCATGGAACACTTGCTCTAATACTGTTAGTTTTTCATCAAACTCTGGTTGCTGTGATAAATAACTAATTGTATATCCGCGTGAATGCGTCATATCACCTGTATCAGGAGTTTCTAATCCTGCAATAATTTTTAATAATGTCGATTTACCAGTACCGTTTACACCAATAATTCCGACACGTTGTCCTTCTGTAATACTACATGATAATCCATCAAATAACGGTTTTTCTCCGTATGATTTCGATAAGTTCTCCACAGTTAACATTTTCATATTTGTGCATTCCACTCTTTCATAAATTGTTCAATAAACTCTTCCATATAACGATGACGAACTTCAGCCTCTTGTTTTGCTGCGTTCGTGTTCATTAAATCTTTTAGTTTTAAAAGTTTTTCATAAAAATGATTTAAAGATGGATCATTACTTTTTCTATATTCATCTTTCGTCATCACTTCTCGAGGAGGGATAGTTGGATCATACATTAATCTCCCTTTCGCTCCTCCGTATGCAAATGTACGAGCTATTCCAATTGCACCAAGAGCATCTAAACGATCTGCATCTTGAACAATTCTACCTTCAAGTGACTCAACTGTGCCACCATGACCACCCTTATAAGACATATTGGCGATGATATGAAGAACATGTTTACTTTCCTCTTCTTCAACACGTAACTCTTCTAACCAATCAGAAACTTTTTTCATTCCTGCTTCTTCACTCTCATTTAACTTCTCATCTGCTACATCGTGAAGTAATGCTGCCATTTCAATTATAAAACGATTTCCCCCTTCTTGCTCGGATAAAGAAATCGCCAATTTATGTACGCGTTCAATATGATACCAATCATGCCCACTCGCATCTTTTTCTAAAATATGCTTTACGAAAGTTATTGTTTTTTTTATTTTTTCTTGTTTTATCATTTTATCTTCACCCAGTTACTTATTGTAACACGCCCGCATTTTTTCATCACATATTTTCTTGTCTGCCCATACACTAGGTGGTAGGCATCATTATGAAGGAGGAATAAACATGTTCTATAATAATCAACCGCCTTACCCACAACAACCTTTTTCCCCTCAACATCAGGAACAAAGATATGCTGAACAGTATGGGGAGGAAGAGACACAACATCAAGAGCCTCAATACGAACAAAATCCATACGCAACACCGCAAACTCAAGAAACTGAATATCAACAAAATCCATATGACACACGTCCAAATTATGAATATCCTCAAAATCCATATGCAGCACCACAAAATCAAGAACAGCAAAATCAACAAAATCCATATGACACACGTCCAAATTATGAATATCCTCAAAATCCATACGTAGCACCACAAAACCAAGAACAACAATATCAGCAAAATCCATACACAACTCAGCCACAACAACCGCAATACCAACAACAAATGTATCAACCAAGCTACGACGCACGTGTCTCACCGCCAGCACCGCCAACTATCGATCCTACGCAACCGCAAATTTTACCGCCTGGACCAACATTCGATATTACACAGCCACAAATTTTACCACCAGGACCTATTACAGAACCAACGCAACAACAAATCCAGCAAGTTGTCGGTACACAGTTTTTACCTTTAAAAAAACCTGTACTTGATTTCGTAAAACCTTGGGTAGATTACGGTTTAAATGAAGCGAAACATACATCACATAAACATGCTTTAACAGAAGTTGCTGCGATTATGTTTTTAGTTGGTAAAGGATTTAATCCTACGATTGCGCATTATATTGTTGAATCTTGGGAGAAGAATGAGCAGTTTTAAGGTTGTTTATTTTATGTTATATAAAACTATAAAAGTGTCACAAATGCCTGTTATACAAGCATTTGTGACACTTTTTATTTGTTATATTATATTCTATTCCAAAGGGGTATTTCACATTTTTTCACGTGTTTTTATATTATTTGTGAGCAAAATGTGAGCAAATAATAGCCTTTTAATTACACTGTATTAGATTGATTTTTTTTTAAAACCTATTCATTTGACATAAGTCCCCACAACAAATCTTGTATTGCAATCACCTTGTTAAATAGGGATTACCGTTCCCATTGCAGAACTTGTGTGCGGATTAAGCTGCACACCCTAATAAC
>NZ_JBFUIN010000318.1:0-3738 GCF_056401855.1 Bacillus sp. P4_D3 | reverse complement strand
TATAGTAATAGAACATGAACTAAAAGCCCCTTCAAATCTGAAGAGATTTGAAGGGATTTAACAATACAGAGACACATCTTTTTAGTAGTTTGAATGTTGTTCTATAGTTTCTGATGATGTGTTGACATAAATTATACCCACTTAATACCCGAAATATATTTTATTTAAAGGCCTGAGGGTTATGGTTTATAGCTTTAGAAATCCCGTGATTCATATCAATTAGTAAGCTTTCGTACATTTCCTGATCAATTTGCCCCTTTTTTAATGCCAAATCCATTTGTTTTTGTTGTTGAATTGCGAAATAATGAATTAATTTCGATTCACTTATTCCTCTTCTAGATGCAAACGTGGCTAAAGTTACCCCTTTTTTCATAGCATTCGTATATTCTTGTGAAGTTACTTTTAAAAAATGCAAAAGTGCTGGTTGATCTACGATAAATGTAAACTCCTGTCCTTCTTTAGCGTAAGTTACAGGACTTTTAAAAGTCAAACAGGCAATAAAAAAACAAAAACATAATAACCAAACTGTTTTCTTCATAAACTCATCTCGCCTTCCTTTAAGTTAAATGGATAATATAGTTTTATCCATTGTAGTAGAAAAGACTCTATATTCTTACTTTATGGTTTACAATTATTTTGCATTTAACAAGCATACTGCTGCTGGTACATACTGCATGGATGGTCCCAAAGTTTGTGTTGCGAGAAGCGTTGTTTTTTTCCTAAATTCCAAAAATATTATTAAAGCGCAATATAGTGGTTTGCCAACTATGAAAGCCACTGTCACAAGAAAACAGTAGGCTTTTATTTTGTTATTTAACAAGATTAGAACAGGGATCACCATTTCCCCTCAGTAACATTTGAATTGTACATTTTAAAATTGACATAGCACTTCATGCACCATATACTGTTAACAACAGTATACTGTCATTAACAGTATATATTCCAATTCACTCTAGGAGGTATATTCATGAAACATACAGGAAGACATACAGGTGCATTTCTTTTGTTATTTTTAGCAGAAGGTGATAACTATGGCGGGCAACTACTTCAGAAATGTGAAGAAGAACTTCCGGTCAATCCAATCGATAGTGCCATCCTTTACCGTACGCTGAAGAAATTAGAAAACGAAGGTGCTATTGAATCTTATGTAAGTACATCAGTTCCAGATAAGCCGAGAAAGATGTACAAAATTACTACAGCCGGAAAAGAACAATTAGCAGATTTTCAAATGGATATTGAGGAAAAAATAAAAAACTTATCATTTTTCTTAGACAAATATAAAGACTTAAAGGAATCTTATCATGATTAATGGCGCTATCCTTTACACTTTGGCCATTGTTCTTACGGGGATTTCTTTTATGAAGGATCGGACTAAAACGAAAGCTGCCCTATTAAAATCATGGAAAATATTTCAAAATCTTCTCCCTGCCATGCTCTCCATTATGCTTTTCGTCGGACTATCACTTTCTATCTTAACGCCATCCTTCATCTCTTCTATCATTGGAGAACAGTCCGGATTTTTAGGTATTATTTATTCAGCAATACTCGGATCTGTGGCACTCATTCCAAGCTTTGTCGTGTTCCCACTTGGTAATACGTTAGTCCAACATGGCGCAGGCCTACCTCAAGTTGCGGCACTCATGTCTACACTCATGTCAGTAGGAATTACAACCTTGCCGATGGAACAAAAGATATTCGGACGAAGCTTTGCTTACGCTCGTAATGCATCTGCATTACTCATGTCACTCCTATTCTCATATATCATTTGGGTGGTGATGGTATGAAGGAACTAAAAAGATATCGCTTCTTTTTCATTTTGCTGATTGGACTTATCATACTAACTTTTATAAACCAATCTTTAGGATGGAGCGCATTACAATTAACGGGGAATAGCATTTTAGATATGTTGTTTCTACTCCCCCCTGTCCTAATATTTGTAGGGTTACTTGATCAGTGGGTGAAGAAAGAAACGCTAATGAAATACATGGGAGAAAAGTCCGGCATATATGGAATCTTATTCTCTCTATTATTAGGCGGTATTGCAGCTGGTCCCCTCTATGTTGCCTTTCCGATTGCAGCACTACTATTAAAAAAAGGCGCCAGCATTAGGTACATCGTATTTTTCTTAGGTGTTTGGACAACTGCGAAATTACCGATTATGGTCTATGAATTTTCTTCATTTGGCGCTACCTTCACGCTCATTCACATTTGCTTCGGACTATTGTTCTTCTACGTAATGGGCATTATTTTCGAGAAGTTTTACGATCAAAAGCAATTGCTGCAGTATGATATTACGAAAGAAATGTAAGAAGACATCTTTAATCATAAAGATGTCTTTTTTATATAAACCTTAATTCTCGTTCTGTAAAACCCTCGCTGCCTTTACTCCCTCTTTCTCTTCCTTTAAGAACAACGATACGATAAAAGCAATAACGATAAAGATTAACCCTAGTGTAAATGCACCTTGGAATCCAGAGGTTAAACCATTTAACTTCTCTACTGGGTCCATTGGATTTGCTGAGTTTTCCATATACTTAGTTGTTCCTGACGACATTTTCGAAATAAAGATAGCCGTACCAATTGCGCCAGCTACTTGCTGTAACGTATTAAACAGTGCTGTTCCGTGCGGATATAAATCTGGTGTTAATTGATTTAATCCATATGTTTGTGCTGTCATTACGAACATGAGTCCGACCATTAATACGCTATGCATGACAATAATTTGTACCATTGATGTGTCAGGAGTAATGCCTTTAAATAAGAACATTGCAATCCCTACTAACACAATGCCGGGAACGATAACAACTTTCGGACTAAATTTATCAAATAGTTTACCTGCGATTGGTCCCATTATGGCGCTAATAATACTTCCCGGAAGCATTATTAGTCCTGATTTAAATGCTGTAACGAGTAAAACTGTTTGCAGGAACATCGGTAATAAAGTCATCGTTGAAAATAACGACATCATAACAATGACGATTAATCCAACTGATATTGTAAACATCGGAACTTTAAATGCACGTAATTCTAAAATTGGATTCTCAATTTTTAATTGTCGAACGACAAAAATACATAATGATATAAGCCCAACAATTAAAGTGCCATACACTTTCGCATCAGACCATCCTACATCACCCGATGCACTAAAGCTATACACAAGCCCGCCAAATCCTAATGTCGATAAAAGAATAGATGGATAATCTACTTTTGGCCTTGTTAACTCTGTAACATTTTGGATGTACTTCATTCCAATTACAATTGAAATGATCACGATAGGAATAACAATGTAGAATAACCAGCGCCAATTTAATGAATCAACAATTACTCCAGATAATGTAGGACCAATTGCTGGAGCTGACATCATCACAAGTGCGATTAATCCCATCGTGGCACCGCGCTTTTCAGGTGGGCAAATAATTAAAATCGTATTCATTAATAACGGTGAAATTAACCCCGTCGCTACTGCTTGGACGATACGGCCGACTAATAAAACGGAAAATGTCGGTGCAAATCCCGCAATTAATGTACCGACTAAAAACGTTACCATAGCGATCAAAAACATTTGTCTCGTTGTGAGCCATTGCTGAAGTAACGCTGTAATCGGTACCAGCACACCCACTACTAACATGTAAGCTGTAGAAAGCCATTGAATAGTTGAAGCTGTTACGTCAAATTCTTTCATTAATACCGTTAACGCATTACCAAGTAACGTTTCATTTAATAATGCAACCATTGCAC
>NZ_JBFUIN010000317.1:0-3757 GCF_056401855.1 Bacillus sp. P4_D3 | reverse complement strand
ATAAAGAAGTGCATGAAAAATTTGATAGCAAGATGAAAACTGCATTATCAGAGGAGAAAATGAAAGATCTTACTCCTGTAATTGAAAAAGCTGGTACATTCGAAAAGATTGAAAAAAAGTCGATTGAAGAAAAAGATGGTTTATATACAGTTGTTCTTGTAGCGAAATATAGTAAAGAACAACGTACCTTTATCGTAACTTATAATGATAAAGAAGAAATAGCAGGTTTATATATTAAATAAAAAACAGATAAAGTGGAAGTGTCCGCTTTATCTGTTTTTGTTATTTTAACCAAATTATGGTTATTCATGCTAATATGAACTCATAGCTATATAGAAGGGGTGGGTAATTATGAAAACAGAAATAGTTTCCAAAAAGAAGTACAGCATAATAAGCTATGTATCTTTACTCATCGGAATTATGTGTTTTTTATTCGTTTTTATAACGCCGACGAGAATAGCGAATGCGGGTAATATAGTGGGAGATTATATTACAATTGCTCTGACAGGCGTAGGTATTATACTTTCAACAATTGGAATCACGAAACAAACAGAGAAGAAGGCAATTGCAATTATCTCATTAATACTTTCCTCATCGTTCTTTATTTTTTGGATTATCGCGATTACCTTATTGTTTACTGGCCAAATAAATTTTGCGCCGTAATGAGCAATAAAAAGAGTCCTTCATATAAGAAGGACTCTTTTTATTCGGTATCTTCAGGTTGATATTCTAAAATATCCCCAGGTTGGCATTCTAATGCTTTACAAATAGCATCTAAAGTTGAAATTCTAATTGCTTTTGCTTTTCCATTTTTTAATATAGAAAGGTTAGCCATTGTAATTCCAACCTTCTCTGAAAGTTCAGTTACGCTCATTTTTCTTTTCGCTAGCATTACATCAATATTAATTATTATTGCCATGTTATTCACCTCAGACCGTTAAATCATTTTCTGATTTTATATCTATCGCATCTTTTAGAAGTCTTTGGAGAACGGCAGCAAAGACTGCGATAACCATTGAAGCGAAGATTAGGAGCATGCCAAGTATAATAATACCAGGTGCATCATCTCTTTCCGCCACAAGATAGAAGAGTGGCATACCTACCACATATAAAATACTGATTGTTACTGCACAGTTTTTTATCTTTTTTAAAGCTCTAACAGATAATTTCGAGAAAGCGTTACCCTTGTCAATGAAGCTTACAAGTTTAAAAGCTTGATACAGAGCGAAATAAAAAGGTAGCACTGTTGCATACAGATTGATTAAAATAAGATATTTTATATATGCAATATCGGGATACAATTCCGCTGCATAATTCCCTATGTTAGGAACTAAAAATATACACAAAGCAAGAACAGGGATTCCAATCAGAATAATAGCTGTCTTTAAAAAGAGTGTTGATCTTTGTTTCATATAAAGCACCTCATTTATTAATTATCTATTTAATCTAACATGAAATTTATCGTTTAACAATAAATTTTTATTTATTATAATCGTGTTTTTATTGTTAAGTAAATTTGAATTTCAGATGAAAATAAAAAGTACTGCTCTTTATAAAAAAGGGTGCCAAACAAATAGACTTCTTGTAATAAAAAAGTATGGTGAATATGGTGATATATACCATTGTTCCTTTGACGAAATATAGTACAGATAATCGTTCCTTCTTTCTGTAAATGATGTTATGTTAAAAGTAACGTATAATAAGAGTTTTTAGAAAATCAATATTTTTCGTAATTTGAAGAGGTGTTAATGAAATGAAATCGTACACGCAATTTGAACGTAGAAAACACATACTAGATGAGTTAGAAAAGTACAACCGAGTTATGGTAAATGATTTAGCGAAGGTACTAAATGTTACAACAGAAACGATACGAAGAGATTTAGATATGTTGCACAAGGAAGGGCAGCTTACGAAAATACATGGTGGTGCAATTAAGAAAAAAGATCAAACACTAGAATTTTATTTTGATAGGCGCCGAGCTGAGAATATTGAAGAAAAACGAAAAATTGCAATGGAAGCAAGTAAACTCGTAGAAGATAATGATATTATCGCAATTGAAATTGGGACAACCACAATGCAAATTTTAGATTACATACACGATAAAAAGAATTTGACGATTTTAACAAACTCGATACCAGCTGTTAATAAAATTATTGAGCTTAAAGAACAATATGATTCCTTTGATTGCAGGTTAATAGTCATTGGAGGAATATTGAATACAAATTCATTAGCATTGTCTGGAGAAATGACGTTAAACTATCTTGACCATTTCACGGTTAATAAGTTATTTGCTTCTTGTGATGGAATTTCTTTAGAAAAAGAACTAACATGTTCGTATATTGAAGATGCACAAATATATAAGCAATTAAAGAATAATGCAAAACAAGTTGTCATGATGGCTGATGAGTCAAAGTTTAATTTAACAAAGTTMTATAAAAGCGGGAATTTCAGTGACATCGATGCATTATATACAAACGCTAAGCTCGATGAGGCGTGGCACAATGTGTTAACAAGTAATGGGGTAGAAGTAATAACAGTATAGAAAAACAAAAAGAAGACTATTTCTTAGTAAGTTGAGAAATAGTCTTCTTTTATTGTTTATATGTTGTTTTATTCTGTTTATTTGTTGTTTTTACAATTAGTTAACAAATTAACAACATTGTGTTAATAATATACTCGTACAATATGAATTAGGAGGTGGCAAGAATGCAAATAAAACTATCAAAAGCTGTGTTCTTTTTAATACCAGTTGGAATACCTCTAATATTGTTTTGGATTATTCCGAATTTCATTAGCTTAGGTATTAGTTTTACTGATTGGGATTTTATGACGAATGATTTTAACTTTGTTGGTTTAGAAAACTATTTCAATTTATTTACACAAGATTCTTTTATGCAAGCATTGCTAAATACGTTTTATTTCGGAATTGGAACAGTCATTCCAACGATTGCATTGGGCTTAGGTTTCGCATTATTCTTCCGAAAAAAATTCAAAGGTTCTGCATTGTACCAATTAATGATCTTTTCACCTTGGGTAACGCCAACAATAGCTGTATCCATTGTGTGGTCACTTTTATATGAACCTCAATTTGGAGTTATTAATAAAGTTCTAAACTTTTTTGGGATACCAGGTTTGGACTGGCTTCAAAGTAGTCAAACAGCGATGTTAGCAGTCATTATTGTGACAGTTTGGAAATTAGTTGGTTGGACGATGATCTTCTATATCGGCGCATTAGAAAAAGTTCCAGATAGTTTATATGAAGCAGCTAGTATTGATGGAGCAAATTCATGGCAGAAATTTCGATATGTAACACTGCCAATGGTTTCATCAACAACTTTCTTCTTAGTTGTTGTCAATACAATTTCTTCAGTGCAGGCTTACGATCAAATAAAAATTTTAACACAAGGTGGACCTAGTGGTTCGACGCGTACGTTACTTTATTTATTCTTCCAACAAGGGTTTGAACAATTTGATATGGGATCTGCAACAGCAATCGCATTTATCATACTAATCATTACAATACTACTATCTGTTATAAACAAAATAATAGGTGACAAGTGGGTGAACTATTAAGGTGAATAATATGAAAAAAGGTCCATTAATCGTAAAGCATCTCTTTCTAGCGTTATCAAGTATACTATTTATTTTTCCATTCATATGGATGGTGCTTGGTTCGTTTAAAACATCTAGTGAAGTATTACAAGGAGGTTTTTGGCCTAAAGAATTTCACTGGGAAAATTATCAGCAAGTATTAGAT
>NZ_JBFUIN010000316.1:0-3781 GCF_056401855.1 Bacillus sp. P4_D3 | reverse complement strand
CATTTACTGTTATATGTCCAAGTCCGATAAATTCATTTGTTGCACTGTTATAAACTTTATAAGATCCATACAGTTTATGTTTTTCATTGCGCATTAATAATTTTTTATAGTCGTTTTGTGCTTCCTCTAAAGGAATGGCGCGCTCAGTAATTTGTGCCATCACTTTTTCGTTTGATACGAGCTGAAAGTATTGATTAAAGTCTGTTGTTTCAAATTTTTTGAAATGTAGCTTATGCATATGATTCCTCCAAACTAATTTTCATTTGTTCTTCAGAAAAGAAAAAGATAAGTTAAATCGTAATTTCAATTTGATTACCTTCAGGATCACTTATTACACTTTCGTAATAACCATCTCCAGTGAAACGTGGTCCATTTAATAAAGGATAACCCTCATCTTTTAATGTTGAAGTTAATTCATTTACACGTTCTTCACTACCGACAGAGAATGCCATATGTGCATAGCCAGTTATATTAAGGTTAGGTTCGTTTTCTATACCTTTTTTACGCATAAGTTCAAGCCTTGCTCCAGATTCGAACGTAATAAAATAAGATTCAAAGTGTTTCGCTTTATTATAATACAAAGAGTTTGCTTTACCATTGAAATACTTTGTATAAAAAGTACGCATTAATTCTAAGTCATTTACCCAAATTGCTATATGTTCGATTTTCATTCGTTTCACCGATCCTATCTTTATGTAAATTAATAAATATTTACTCTGAAATAATTAGAGAAGGTGAATAACACTAATTAGATGTTCACTGTATTAAATTTGCAACCATATTGCAAGAAATAAGAATGGGCGTTAGGAGAAATCAAATGATAATGATTTTACTAAAGGAGTTTGTTAATTTTCAGGTCACAACATGCATACAATGTCTAATTAAGTGAATTACGTACGTAACAATTGCAAATAAGGAGGGACTAATTTGTGGGGCAAATTGAACAAATGATGATTGTCGGCATTTCTATGTCTTTTATACTATCTATTATGACATTAGGGTCTTTATATTATAATCCTCGTCTTTGGCTAAATGATTATCCGAAAGATATTCAAAAAGTAGTTTTGCCAAAATCGATAAATGAAAAAAAGCAAACGTATTATTTCGGAATTATTTACAATATTATTCTCTTCGGAACGCCTTTAGTTTCTACGTATATACTACATCAACATGAAAAATTATTGTATATTGAGACCTATTTACATACTTTTGGGATTGTAATGACTTTCAATTTAGTAGATTTATTTATAATTGATTGGCTTATATTTTGCTGGATTACTCCAAGATTTGTTGTTATTCCTAGTACAGAAGGGATGAAGGGGTATAAAGACTATATATTTCACTTAAGAGGAGCAATAGTCGGAACGCCATTTTTAGCAATAATAAGTTTATTTGTGGCAGGAATTGCGACAACTATTTAGTATAAGGTAGAGGGGGATGAAACGTTAATACTTATACTTAAAGGAGTATAAATAATGAGCCTTTTGATTAGAAAATTAGAAATAAATGATTTAGACCATTTACCTGAAATTGATGATAGTTTTACAGTAAATGCCCGGTTAGTTCTTTCTGTTTCAAAAATAAATAACAAAATAGAATATACAGTTGAAAAAGTACCTAGCTATGAAAAAAGTTATTTAGAAGATAGGTATGATGACGATGAAGAGCTAGCGTACAATGAATATATAAATAATCCTAATCAAATAATTTACATAGCACTTTTACATAACCAAATCGTAGGAGTTATGATATTGAAAAAGAATTGGAATCGCTATGCTTATATAGAAGATATCAAGGTGGACATAGAATACCGAGCACTTGGAATTGGTAGAAGATTAATAGAGCAAGCAAAGCAGTGGGCAAAAGATGGTAATATGCCAGGCGTTATGCTTGAAACACAAAATAATAATATGACAGCGTGTAAGTTTTATGAGAAATGTGGATTTGTAATAGGGGGATTTGATTTTCTTGTTTATAAAGGGATAAATGAGCAAAATGATGAAGTTGCGATTTATTGGTATTTAAATTTAAAATGAATATATATTATTACTTATGTAAAGATTGTTCAGTTATCAAAACTGAAATACAAGGAACATAATGAAAATAAGACTGACTCATCCTGTCAGTCTTATTTTTGATGTGTCACATCATTAACAATGGCATGAAATATGTCTTTTTGCGTGAAATCATCTGTAAAAACAGTTTCTTTATCAACTTCAATTGTATCGTGCGGGTTATACCATTTACTCAATAAATCTTCTCCAAATTCAAGTCGTTTTTCTCTCGTATTATGCCGTCTAATCGTTTCTTCAAGTGATAAGTCAAAATAATATGTATAAGCGTTTCCTTCGAAATAATGTATTAATTCTTTCAGCATATCACCGTATCTACGACTGTTCAGTATACCTTCTAAAATAACAAATTCACATTTTCCTTTTCCGTACTTCGTAATTTCAAATAGTAAATCATGAGATAAGTTACCTATTGTATCGTGAACTTTTAGCATATCTCTGCGCACAACGTCTTGTGAGACTAGAAGTGTTCCTTGCCMGAAATGTTCTTGCAGTTCCTTTGCGATTGTTGTTTTGCCACTTGCGGAGTTTCCGCGAAGAATGATTAATGTCGATTTCAAAGTCTCATCTCCAAATTGTTTTAGTAAGCGCTTCTCGCCAGTTTATAGAAGTTATTGCTTTCAAAGTGATATGAGACATCGTAAATAACCTCCAGTTTATTTGTGGTTTGATTATAGGAACTCTTTATTTTAAAGATACAATATTTTCTTGAAAAATAAACAGAATTATTGTAAATTAATGATAATTAAAATTTATATTGTTTAAAAGCTATGAAAGGAAGTAGTAACAAGTATCTTTTCTTTTAGAGAGTCGGTGGGTGGTGTAAACCGATAGAAAGCGCTTGTGAATCCGTCCTTGAGCGAAATGTGGAACCCTTCAATGTGAAGTTAGTAATCGTTTCCGGTTAAAAACCGTTAATTTTTTAAGTGGAAAGCTTACATTTTCTATGCTTTCAACTAGGGTGGCAACGCGGGTTAACTCTCGTCCCTTTTATAGGGACGGGAGTTTTTTGTGTTTTTTTAGTGAAATTCCCTATCTTAAAAGCTTAACGTGAACGAAGAAGATGACATTAGTCACTTATTAAAGGAGAGATAAGACATGTTAGATGTAAAAGTATTACGTGCTAATTTTGAAGAAGTAAAGAAAAAATTGATTGGTCGCGGTGGAGAGTTTCTTGAATTGGATACATTTGAAGAATTAGATCAAAATCGTCGTGAACTGTTAGTAGAAGTAGAAGAATTAAAAAGTAAACGTAATGGAGTATCTGATCGTATTGCGAAGTTAAAGCGTGAAAAACAAGATGCTAATGAACTTATTAGTGAAATGCGTGAAGTAGGAGAAAGTATTAAAACGTTAGATGATGAGTTACATAATGTAGAAGAGAAATTGAATTCTATATTATTGGCATTACCAAATATACCTAATGAAACAGTGCCTATTGGAGCATCAGAAGATGATAATGTTGAATTACGTAAGTGGGGAGAAATAAACGAATTTTCATTTGAAGCAAAACCACATTGGGAAGTTGCTGAAAAATTAGGATTACTAGATTTTGAGCGAGCAGCAAAAGTAACAGGAAGCCGCTTTGTATATTACAATGGCTTGGGAGCACGTTTAGAGCGAGCAGTAGCTAACTTTATGCTAGATTTACATGTTGAAGAACATGGATATACAGAAGTGATYCCACCGTTTATCGTAAATAGCGATAG
>NZ_JBFUIN010000315.1:0-3802 GCF_056401855.1 Bacillus sp. P4_D3 | reverse complement strand
TTATATAGTAATCCCTATGAAAATAGAAATAAATTGCGAACTTATAGTGAACATTTTCCCATTGTGGAAGTAGATAGTTCATTTTATGCGATACAACCTGCGCGGAATTATACAAAATGGGCGATGGAAACGCCGAAAGATTTTTCTTTTATAGTAAAAGCTTATCAAGGAATGACAGGACATATGAAAGGGGAAATCCCTTTTTCTACGTTCGATGAGATGTTTGATGTGTATAAACAATCAATTCTTCCTTTAATAGAAGCGAATAAATTAAAAATGATTTTATTTCAATATCCACCATGGTTCGATTGTAAAGTGAAAAATGTAGATTTACTTCGGTACACGAAAGAAAAAATGGAAGATTTCCCATGTGCAATAGAATTTCGAAATCAAACATGGTTTTATCCAGAGATGAGAGATAAGACGTTACAATTTTTAGAACAAGAAAAATGGATTCATACAATTTGCGATGAGCCTCAGGCAGGAATAGGATCAGTACCGCTTGTATTAGAGGCAACAAATTCAGACATGGCGTTAATACGTTTTCATGGCCGGAATGTTCATGGATGGCTTGACAAAGGAGAAAATTGGAGAGCGGTTCGTTGTTTATATCGCTACAATAATAATGAGTTGAAAGAATGGGTAAACCGATTAGAGGAATTGAAAAAAAAGACTAAGGACATATACGTTTTGTTTAACAATAATTCGGGTGGGGATGCGGCGGACAATGCGAAACAGTTGATGGAAATGGCGAATATTACATATGGCGAGCCGAAACCAGAGCAATTAAATTTATTTGAATAAATACAAACAAGAAAAGCACTGTACAAACAGGGGGAATGTACAATGCTTTTCTATATGAAAAAGAGGGGTAACAATGTTACTGAGCGTTTGGTTGATTCATCAATTGTTGGCTTCATAATAAATGATAATGGTTATCATTATCATAGTCAATAGTTTTTCGGAAAATAAATAAAAAACTTTTGATATTTTGAAAATAAATAAAAAAAGAACAGCGATTACTGAACTGCACCCCAGTTGTTAGACACAGTCTAACAACTGGAGGTGCAGTTTTTCTATGGCTAAATTTACAGCTGATGAAAAAATRCAAATCGTTCTACGTTATTTGAACGGAAATGAAAGTTATCGAGAAATGGGTAGAGCGATCGGTATAAGTGGCACAATCATTTTGAATTGGGTAAACCAATATAAGCAGAATGGTGTGGAAGCTTTTCTAAAACGATGTACAAATTACACACAACAATTTAAACTAGACGTACTAAACTTTATGATTGAAAACGGTATGTCCTTATTTGAGACGGCAGCTATCTTTAACATTCCTGCCCCTTCAACGATTTCTGTTTGGAAAAAACAACTCGAAACACAAGGAATTGATGCCCTTCAATCTAAGAAAAAGGGGCGTCCATCCATGAAAAAAGATTCAAATAAACAATTAAAACAAGCTTTAGCTGAAGGGTCAGTCGAAGCACTTGAAGCACGTATTAAACAGCTTGAAATGGAAAATGAGTACTTAAAAAAGTTGAATGCCTTAGTTCAAAACAAGGAAAAGTCACTAAACAAGACAAAGCGCAAGTAGTCTATGAATTAAGGTATAAATATTCGGTGAAGGCACTCGTGGAGTTAGCTAATATTCCACGAAGCACGTATTATGATTTAGTAAAGAAAATGAATCGCCCAGATGTAGATGCCGATTTGAAAGCTGATATTAAAGCGATTTATGAGGAGAATGAAGGTCGTTATGGCTACCGTCGCATTCGTGATGAGTTAACGAATCGTGGTCAGAAAGTGAATCACAAAAAGGTGCAACGTATTATGAAAGAGCTTGGATTAAAGTGTGTTGTGCGTATGAAGAAATATAAATCCTATAAAGGGAAAGTCGGTAAAATTGCACCCAATATTTTAGAGCGTAATTTTTATGCAGATGTACCGAATCAAAAATGGGTAACAGACATCACAGAGTTTAAATTGTTTGGAGAAAAACTGTATGTATCACCTGTATTAGACTTGTATAATGGTGAAATTATTACCTATACAATTGGTTCTAGACCGACGTATTCACTTGTTTCAGAGATGTTAGAGAAAGCATTAGAACGTTTACCTGAAAACCACCAGCTACTGATGCATTCGGATCAAGGATGGCATTATCAAATGAGACAGTACGTCCGTACACTTGAATCAAGAGATATCGTACAGAGTATGTCTCGAAAAGGAAACTGTTACGACAACGCAGTAATAGAGAATTTCTTTGGGATTATGAAGTCGGAGTTCCTCTATATAAAAGAATTTGAATGTATAGAGCATTTTAAAATAGAATTAGAAAAATATATAGATTATTATAATAAGAAACGGATTAAGGCAAAATTAAAAATGAGCCCGGTACAATACCGGACTCATTTGGATCAAGTAGCCTAATGAAATAACCGTGTCTAACTTTTAGGGGTCACTTCATTACTGCTGTTCTTTTCCATTGACGAATTGTTGTAAATCAAAAGGAGTTATCGCTTGGATAAATTCCTTTGAGATAAGTGTTTGAACAAGAGTGCTTTCAGAAATTGTAGCACCTGTTTTCTTTTCATAAGATTTCTTTAATAAATCAAGTTTTTCAGCCGTTTCTTTCGGTAATTCAATTGTTAATGTGTTCATAATTTCTCCCCCTTACTATTAGATTACCACTACAGTATAGGAGAGACAAGAAAAGAGAATATGAAACATAAAAAAGGTTACCAAATTTACAAATGGTAACCTTTTTTATGTATAAGAGTTATTAAGCAATACCGATATACTTTAAAGTTTTTGATGGAGTACTGTGATCAAAGAAGTGTTGTAAAAATGCAATATCAACACCTGATTTGTATGCACAATAGCCCCAAGTTTTTCGAAGTGTATGTGAGCTAATCCCTTCTAATCCAACTTCTTTTGCAGCTTTGTTTAAAATGTACCATGCATGTTGTCTCGTAATAGACTTTGTTCCTTTTTGAGACTTTAATAATGGTTCATTACGTTTCCAAGTTTTACGTTCTTTCATGTAGTCTTCGATTGCGTGCTGTAAGTCTTCATTTACAGCAAACCATTTATGTTTCTTTACTTTTTCATTGTAAAATAAAATGGAATGGCGAACATTTTCATTTTCATCGATTACATCACTAACTTTTAATTGTAAGATTTCACTTACTTTTAAGCCAGAATTTACAGCTAATACGAATAGTAAGCCATCACGTTTCGAAGATTGTAAAAGTATATTTTTGATAGTTTCTAATTGTTTTTCGTTTTGAATAGGTTGTCCTGCTTGTTTCATTTCACGCACTCTCCTCTTTTATATGTGTAAAGGAAAGGATTAACTTGTTTCTTACTATAAAGGGAGAGTGTGAATTTCATGTGAACTCCTAGTGAAATTAAGACAAATTATTTGACTTCTTTCACTTTTTGTAAATTAAAATAAAATACAACGCTATTAGTGGTATTATACACACCGTATTCGGCGCGATGGAGATCTAAAATGTTTTTCACAATGGATAACCCAAGGCCGGTACCTCCAGTATGACGGCTACGAGAAGCGTCTAAACGGTAGAAGCGATCCCAAATTTTTTCAAGGCTTTCTTCTGGAATAGGATTACCTGTGTTTTCAATTTCGATTTTCACTATATCTTCCGTTTCTACAACAGAGACATGTATTTTTTCACCATCTGGAGTATATCGAATTGCATTGCTAAGTAAGTTTACAACTACTTGCTCAATACGGCTACGATTTGCTTTAACAAATAGAGAAGAGTCAGCATGGATG
>NZ_JBFUIN010000314.1:0-3803 GCF_056401855.1 Bacillus sp. P4_D3 | reverse complement strand
GTCTTCAATAACGGAGGAAGAAATTCGAGATATCCTTATGATTTAATATGGAAAAAAGCTATGCTTTCAAATTTATGAGAGCATAGCTTTTTTGTTGTAATAATTATATTTTGTTTTGAACAAAGTAAAGAAATAAAGCGAAATTTATTTTACTTCTTTGTACCTTTACTTTTGTATGGTTTTGCAGCTTTCTTTTTCGCACTTGATTGCCAACGGTTCCATCCTTTACTTCCTGTACCTTGTCCTACACCTTTTTTCGGTTTTGCTTTCGTTTTACTCATATGATCACTCCGTTATATAAAAAATCTGATTTGATAATAGCCAATGTTTTAGAAAAATACTATCGATAAATGACTATGTTTGCTTTAAGTAAAAACAAACTGCTTGAATGCTATAGTATATCATGAAATTGCGAGTAAACTGAAAGGAATTACAAATAAAATGAAAATAATAAGAAATACTGCGGATTCTATTTTTCGAACGATCACATTACTGGTTGTGTATATGTTAGTTTCAATTAGTGAAATGTTTTTTGGATTGAAGAGACAAAGGAAATAAAAATGTTATATTAAGAACAGTCGGTAAAGGCATAAAATAAAGAATTGAAAAATATTTTAAAACTTTTTGTTGACTTTATCTATTTTTTGTATAGAATAATCATTAATAAAATGTTTCAGAGATGTGACAACAAAACGACTATGAAAGGACGAGTAGTAGTAGGATGTAGTTTAAGCGAGTCAGGGACGGTGTGAGCCTGGTACGAAGCCTATTATGAAGAACCTCCTGGAGTCGCTAACCGAAATCCTTTATAGGAAAGTAGACTTAGCCGGGAACTTCGCCGTTACAAGAAGAACAGTATCGAGATTTTTTCATCTCCGTACTGTATAAGTGAGCAACCTCTGTTGCTAATTTGGGTGGTACCGCGGAACCAAAGTCTTTCGTCCCAGTTTTTTGGGAAAGAAGGGCTTTTTTTGTTGGCTTTTTTCCACAACATCCAAACATTTTAGGAGGAAACCACCATGTATCAATCATTAATGACAGTAAGAGAGACTCAAATCGCAATTAAGGAAGTTAAAACATTTTTCGAGGATCAATTAGCAAAACGCCTTGAACTATTCCGCGTATCTGCACCATTATTCGTAACGAAAAAATCAGGATTAAACGATCACTTAAACGGTGTAGAACGTCCAATTGAGTTTGATATGTTACATTCAGGAGAAGAATTAGAAATTGTGCATTCACTAGCGAAGTGGAAAAGATTCGCATTACATGAATACGGATATGAAGCTGGTGAAGGTTTATATACAAATATGAACGCGATTCGTCGTGATGAAGAACTTGATGCAACACATTCCATTTATGTTGACCAATGGGATTGGGAAAAAATCGTTCAAAAAGAATGGCGTACTGTCGATTACTTACAAAAAACAGTACAAACAATTTATGGAATATTCAAAGAATTGGAAGATCACTTATTTGAAAAGTATCCGTTCCTTGGAAAGTATTTACCAGAAGAAATTGTTTTCATTACTTCTCAAGAACTGGAAGATAAATATCCAGAATTAACACCGAAAGATCGTGAACATGCAATTGCGAAAGAACACGGTGCAGTCTTTATTATTGGAATTGGTGATGCACTCCGTTCAGGTGAAAAGCATGATGGACGCGCATCCGATTATGATGATTGGAAATTAAACGGTGACATTTTATTCTGGCACCCAGTACTACAAGCTTCATTCGAATTATCATCAATGGGAATTCGTGTTGATAGTAAAGCACTTGATGAGCAATTAACGAAAACTGGTGAAGACTTCAAACGTGAGTATGATTTCCATAAAGGTATTTTAGAAGACGTACTACCATTAACAATTGGTGGTGGCATCGGCCAATCAAGAATGTGTATGTACTTCTTACGTAAAGCACATATCGGTGAAGTTCAATCTTCTGTATGGCCTGACGATTTACGTGAAGCTTGCAAAAAAGAAAACATTCATTTGTTTTAATATAAGTGAAAGGGAGAGTAGCTGTGGAATAAGAGCTACTCTCCCTTTTTTACTTTGACGTGAAAAAAGTTATTTTGAATGAATATAGATCGTTTTTTCAAGGGAAAGAGCGAAAGGGTATATGTAATAAGAAATAAGAAGAGTCATTTATATTTCCTAGGAAAGGGTATAAAGAATAATCTAATTGTTTTATAATGATCTTCGGATATCGATAACAAGATAAAAAGCTGTCTGCATAGATTTTTAAAATTCTATGTGGACAGCTTTCTATTTATATAGGAAGGAAATAGATTAATATAATTTGTTGTAAGTTTTATTGGCGGAAATTAAATCATTTGCACTAAAGGCTCAATTTTCGCCATAAATGATTGATGTAGTGCTTCAACACCCGTTACTAAATGAAGGCGGTCAATTAYGACAGAAACTTTAATTTCTGATGTACTTACCATTTTAATATGAATATCTTCTTCTTTTAAAGTAGTGAACATATTCGCAGCAACTCCCGGGTTAGATACCATACCAGATCCTACAATTGATACTTTCGCTAAATGATTTTCATGTTCTACAGATTCATAGTGAAGTGCCTCTTGATTTTGTTCTAACACTTCTAATGTTTCTCTTAAATCATTAGAATGAATCGAGAAGGAGAGGTGAACAGTTCCTTCATTTGTAATACTTTGAATAATAATATCTACATTTATATGTGCCGCTGCTAATGTAGAGAAAACTGTTGAAAGTGCACCTTGTTCTAATCCTTTAATTGTGACGCGTGTAATATTATCCTCAAATGCGATACCTTTAACGATTGATTGTTGTTCCATGTTACATTCTCCCCTTACAATTGTTCCGTTTTCTTGTTCCATGCTTGATCTTACTTCTAAAACGACATTATGATTTTTAGCAAATTCAACAGCGCGTGGGTGTAATACGCCAGCACCGAGATTTGCAAGCTCTAACATTTCGTCATAAGAAATTTCATCTAATTTATAAGCATCTTGTACAACTCGTGGATCAGTCGTATATACGCCTGACACATCCGTATAAATATCACATTTTTTTGCTTTTAGTGCCGCAGCTAATGCGACAGCAGTCGTATCGGAGCCACCGCGGCCAAGTGTGGTAATTTCATGTTCTTCACTTACTCCTTGGAAACCAGCTACTATAACAATCGTGCCATCAGCAAGATAGGATTGAATACGACCAGTATTAATGTCAGTAATCCGTGCACTACTATGTACAGATTCTGTCGTAATACCCGCCTGCCATCCTGTTAATGAAATTGCGTTATAACCTTTTGTTTGTAGTGCCATTGTTAATAATGAAATGGTTACTTGTTCTCCTGTAGATAGGAGCATATCCATTTCACGTTTACTTGGATTTTCAGTAATAGCGTTAGCAAGTGCTACAAGTTTATCCGTACTTTTTCCCATTGCTGAAACGACAGAGACAATACTATGTCCTCGTTCATATTCTTCAATAATTAAATTTGCTACATGTTGAATGCGTTCGACGCTTCCGACAGAAGTACCGCCAAATTTTTGTACAATCGTTTCCATTACGAATTCCTTCTTTCGTCCATTTTTAAGAATAGGTTAGGACATATACAAATCCCAATATTCCTGTAGTTACCAGAGAGAAAAACAAAAAACACCATCTCAAATAAGTGAGGATGGTGCTGTTACAGGAAAAGGGAAACAGAAAACGGAGCTAATAAAAAAAACCGCCAAAAAAGGAATATCATAAAAATGATATCTCTTTTTTGTAGATAGCTCTTCATACGTACACGTCTGTACATATGAC
>NZ_JBFUIN010000313.1:0-3810 GCF_056401855.1 Bacillus sp. P4_D3 | reverse complement strand
ATTAATTGTTTACCAATAGGGTGGTACCGCGATTTTTATCGTCCCTATCKGATTTTCCGATAGGGGCTTTTTTGCGTCCTTCCCTTTTAAATAATTTCATATATATGCGTTGAAAGAATCGCAGTAGTATCTTGTATCCCTGTTTCAGAGAGCTAATGGTCGGTGGAAATTAGCACATATATAAGTACGAATTACAATTCTGGAGCTTCTTTTTCGTAGTGCTTTTATGCATGAAGGAAAAGACGGAGTTTTTCCGTTATCATTAGTTGAGATGTAAGTACCTTTTCACTTACAAATAGGGTGGTACCTCGATTTTTTCGCCCCTATCGGATTTTCCGATAGGGGCTTTTTCTATTTCTCACACAAACAGTTGTTAAATAATTCCGAATCTTATGATAAGATTTTATAAGCGCTTACATTTTTTAAAGGGAGGTGATGCAATCTATACGAACCGGTATTCATTTTTATAGAAAAAAAGGAGGATGTCTAAATGACAAAGAAAACAGAAATTCCATCACATTTAAAACCATTCGTATCCACACAGCATTATGATCAATACACACCGGTGAATCACGCTGTTTGGCGTTACATTATGAAACAAAACCATAACTTCTTAAAAGATGTTGCTCATCCCGCCTATGTTAATGGACTACAATCATCTGGTATTAATATAGATGCGATTCCAAAAGTAGAAGAAATGAATGACTGTTTAGCACCAAGCGGCTGGGGCGCCGTAACGATTGATGGGCTTATTCCCGGCGTAGCATTCTTTGATTTTCAGGGGCATGGATTACTACCAATCGCAACAGATATTCGTAAAGTAGAAAATATCGAGTATACACCAGCTCCTGATATCGTTCATGAAGCAGCAGGACACGCACCGATTTTACTTGATCGTACATATGCAAAATATGTGAAACGCTTTGGGCAAATTGGAGCGAAAGCTTTCTCCACAAAAGAAGAACATGAAGCTTTTGAAGCTGTTCGTACATTAACGATCGTAAAAGAAAGCCCGACTTCTACACCYGAAGAAGTTGCAGCTGCTGAAAATGCTGTAATCGAAAAACAAAACTTAGTTTCTGGTTTATCAGAAGCAGAACAAATTTCACGTCTATTCTGGTGGACAGTGGAATACGGCTTAATCGGTAATATAGATGACCCAAAAATTTACGGTGCTGGTCTCCTTTCCTCTGTCGGTGAAAGTAAGCATTGCTTAACAGATGCTGTAAAGAAAGTTCCATTCTCAATTGAAGCTTGCACCGGGACAACTTATGACGTAACAAAAATGCAGCCACAGCTATTTGTTTGTGAATCATTTGAAGAGTTGACTGAGGCACTTGAGCAGTTCTCTACAACGATGGCATTTAAAACAGGTGGCACAGAAGGATTAGAAAAAGCAATCCGCTCCGAAAATCATGCTACAACTGAGCTAAGTAGTGGATTACAAATTACGGGTACATTTACAGAGACAATTAAAAATGATACTGGTGAAGTTATTTACACACGAACAAGCTCACCAACTGCATTAGCAATTCATAATAAACAACTAGCAAATCATTCTACATCTGTGCACAGCGATGGATTCGGGACACCAATCGGATTACTAGATGGTGATATTGCATTAGAAAATTGTACAGAAGAACAATTACAATCATTAGGCATTACAATTGGACATAGTGCAGAGTTTACTTTTGCAAGCGGCATTCATGTAAAAGGAACAGTAACAGACATTGTAAAGAATGATAAAAAAATTGCTCTTATCTCCTTTATAAATTGTACAGTTACTCATAAAGATCGCTTATTATTTGATCCTTCATGGGGAGCATTTGATATGGCTGTCGGCTCACAAATCACTTCTGTATTCCCAGGAGCGGCAGATGCGGCTGCATTTTTCCCGATGAATGAAGAAGTACAAAAAACTCCTGATCCACTTGTACTGAATGAGCTTGAACGTATGTATCAAACAGTTCGGGATATACGTAACGATAGTATTTTACACGATACTCATACTGATCAATTAATAGCTATTCAAGAAGTATTAAATAAATTTCATCCGAAAGAATGGTTGCTTCGTCTTGAAATTTTAGAATTGCTTTTAGAACATAATAAGGGCCACGAAGCATCAGCGGCATTATTGCAACAACTTTCTACTTTCACAACTGACGAATCTGTAACACGTCTTATTAACAACGGTCTTGCGTTACTACAGGTAAAGGATGTGAAAAATGATGCTACGACTAACTAATGAAGAGGTACAAGAAGAATTAGTTAAGCTGGATAAATGGACAGTGAAAGATGAAAAATGGATTGAAAGAAAATATATGTTTTCCGACTACTTAAAAGGAGTCGAATTTGTCTCTGAAGCCGCCAAACTATCAGAAGAACATAATCACCACCCATTTATCCTTATCCAGTATAAAGCAGTCATTATTACTTTGTCATCATGGAATGCAAAAGGTTTAACCAAACTAGATTTTGACCTTGCAAAGCAATTTGATGAACTGTTTTTACAAAATGAAAAAGCGATTATAAGAAAGTAAAAAAGAGAAGCCTTTAATTAGGCTTCTCCTTTTACTTTAAAATGTATACAATGTCCAAACGGATCCTTGGCCTGTAATATTCCATCTTTGTACGTAGCAACTACGCCAATATATTTTAAGCTTTCACACACTTGCTCTTTTTGTTTTTCATCTGCTAGTACAATTGTGAAATATTTTAAGCCAACGGAATTTGGCATTTGTGGTGGTATCCCTTCACCTTGCCATGTATTTAAACCGATATGGTGATGATAACCACCTGCGGATACAAACAGCGCTCCATTACGAGCTGGGATCGTTACATCAAAACCAAGACCATCAACATAGAAACGTTTTGCTTCTTCTAAGTCAGCTACATGTAAATGAATATGCCCCATCACAGTACCAGCTGGGAACCCATTCCATGTACTTCCTTGCTGTAATAATTCTTCACCGGCTAATGGGTTACTAACAAATGGTAGCTCTCCATTCTCATCACGCCAAACTTCTTTTTGGCGATCATGATAAATTTCAATCCCGTTTCCATCTGGATCAGCTAAATAAAGAGCTTCACTAAAGTAATGATCGGCTCCACCGTGCAGTGGATATACCATCTCTACAAGATGACGAAGAATATTCGCTAAGTCCTGTCTATTTGGTAATAAAATTGCATAATGATATAAACCTGTTCTACCTCGTTGTTTCGGAAAAGCTTCTTTCTTTTCTTCAATTATTAGGAGTGGTTCGTCATTTTCATTCCCAAATGTAACGACAGTTTCATCTTCTTTTAGCACTTTCATTCGCAATACTTCTGTATAAAACTCTAGCGATTTCTTTACATTTGATACATATAAATGAACAACCCCAAGTGTTGTTTCGGGATGAAGTGGAAAGCCCATTTTGTTATACCCCCATTTTAATTAATTCTTCTTTAACATTTTCTCTTTTAAGAAATTATCTACAAAACCGTCAGCTTTCGCAACAAATAAGTAAGCACCCATTGCTAATAATGCAAGTTCTAACTCAAATCCAGGATTTTTCCCGTCTCCTAACAAACCAGCTGACCATTTTACTTTTACAATCGCCCCAACCATAACAAGTGCGAATAATAAACCAATATATCTTACACCTAAACCTAGAATTAACAATAGACCTCCAACTAATTCAACTGTTGCTACACCGTATGCAAGTCCTCCTGGTAAACCAATGCTTGTAAACCACCCTGCGATATTGTCAATTCCTGATTGGAATTTTGTTAAACCGTGCATAAAGAATGTTACCCCTAACACGATAC
>NZ_JBFUIN010000312.1:0-3826 GCF_056401855.1 Bacillus sp. P4_D3 | reverse complement strand
ATGCCAATGTGGTTAGGTATTCTAGTGGGCGTAGTAGCACTAGTAGCAGGCGTGGCGTTAGGATTTTTCATTGCCCGCAAATATATGATGAATTACTTACAAAAAAATCCACCAATTAACGAACAAATGTTAAAAATGATGATGATGCAAATGGGACAAAAACCTTCCCAAAAGAAAATCAATCAAATGATGAGCGCGATGAATAAGCAACAAACAAAATAAGCGCCAAAGGGCACTCTTACCGAGTGCCCTTTTCTTTTGGATATAAAAGATATTTAAAACTTTTAAAAATTCTGCATTTTTGATAAACTGAAAATATCGCTCATTTTAAGGGAGGAGGATAAATATGAAAGTATTTTTTAATTTAGCTTGGTTTTTTAAACAAGAAAAACGAGCGTACATAATTGGAATTATTATGTTATTTGGTGTCGCGCTTCTTGAACTTGTAGCGCCAAGGGTACTAGGAATTGTAGTAGATGAAATTAATAATGGAACATTAACATCTGAAAAATTGTTGAACTGGGTTATTCTATTAGTAGTTGTAGGAATGACGATGTATATATTACGTTACTTATGGCGTATTATGATTTTTGGATCTTCTTTAAAACTAGCTCGTCAATTGCGAAAGAATTTATATGAACATTTTACAAAGATGAGCCCATCCTTTTATCAATCACGTCGTACGGGCGATTTGATGGCACATGCGACAAATGATATTCAGGCGATTCAGCAAACTGCTGGGTCAGGTGTGTTAACACTCGTTGATTCATTAGCTGTTGGAGGATGTGTACTCGTAGCGATGGGGTTTACAATTAGCTGGAAGTTAACGTTATTAAGTTTAATTCCGATGCCAATTGTAGCTATTTCTACAAATTATTATGGAACTTTATTGCATAGAAGATTTCATAAAGCGCAGCAATCGTTTTCTGAAATCAATGATAAAGTACAAGAAAGTATGAGTGGGATGAAGGTAATTCGCTCACTTGGACAAGAGAAAGAGGATTTACAAGCGTTTCGGAAAAAATCGGAAGATGTCGTACATAAAAATATGTTAGTTGCACGTATTGACTCGTTATTCGATCCAACGATTTCCTTAATTGTCGGATTTTCATTTTTAATCGCAATTTGTTACGGATCATTATTAGTCGTACGGGGTGAATTAACTGTAGGGGAATTGGTAACATTTACAACATACTTAGGGACTCTTGTATGGCCAATGTTAGCTTTTGGATGGCTATTTAATATTATGGAGCGTGGACGTGCTTCGTATGATCGTGTGGAGAAAATACTTTCACAAACTTCGGATGTAGTGAATAAGGAAAATGCTATACATGCTATAGCAAGTGGTGATGTCTCGTTTGCTGTTGATTCGTTTTCTTATAAAAAGAATGAACTATTAAACTTAAAAGATATTTACTTTAATTTAAGAAAAGGTGAAACGTTAGGAATTGTCGGGCGTACCGGTGCAGGGAAGACGACGTTATTAAAATGTTTAATTCGCGAGTATGACCACTTTAATGGTGAATTAAAAGTTGGTGAGCGGGATATTCGAGATTTAACACTTCACGGTGTACGCTCTGCAATTTCATACGTACCGCAAGATCATTTTTTATTTTCAGCGAGTATTGGGGAGAACATTGCTTTTGGAAAGGCCGATGCTACATATAAAGAAATTAGCAGGGCTGCTGAGATTGCTTGTATTCATAATGATATTATTCAATTTTCGGAAGGATATGACACGGTAGTAGGTGAAAGAGGGGTTTCGCTATCAGGAGGCCAAAAACAGCGGATTTCAATTGCACGTGCGTTATTAACGAATGCTGAAATTTTAATTTTAGATGATTGTTTATCAGCTGTAGATGCAAAAACAGAAGAAACTATATTAACTGCATTGAAACGAGAAAGAGCAGAAAAAACGACGATTATTACTGCGCACCGTTTAAGTGCGATTCAGCATGCAAATCTTATTCTTGTTATTGATGAAGGTAAGGTTATGCAGCGAGGAACACATGAACAACTAATGAACGAAAATGGTTGGTATAAAGAAATGTATGAAAGCCAGCAGTTAGAGGCGTTGGTAGAGAAAGGAGGCGTATGATGGCTGAGAAAAAGCGGAGTGATTTAAGGAGATTGCTTTCTTATATGAGACCATATAAAGGATTATTAGCATTAGCATTTTTATTTCTAGTTGGCGCAACTGTAACTGAAATGATGGGTCCTTTTTTAATTAAACAATTTCTTGATGAACACTTAGTACCACGTAACTTTGAACAATCAGCACTTGTAACTCTATTTGTAGTGTATATTATTGCTCACTTATTAAAAGTATTATTTACGTATTTAGACTTATTGTACTTTCAAAATATCGCTTTTAAGATTGTTCAAGATATGCGAGTTGAAGTGTATGACCATGTTCAAAAATTGTCATTAAGTTTCTTTGATCGTACGCCGATTGGTACACTTGTATCTCGTATAACGAATGATACGGAAGCGATTAAGGATTTTTATGTTAGTGTACTATCAACATTCGTGAAAAATGTAGTCTTTTTAGTGGGGATTTTAGTAGCGATGTTTTTACTAGATGTAAAATTAGCGCTATTCTCTCTCATATTAATTCCAATTATGTTTGCGATTATGGTGCTGTATCGACGGAAAAGTGCAGCTTTTTATTTAGAGGTACGTAATCAACTGAGTGTATTAAATGCAAAGTTAAATGAGTCCATTCAAGGGATGAATATTGTTCAAGTGTTCCGGCAAGAAAAGCGGATGAGAAAAGAGTTTGAAGAAGTGAACAACAAGCATTATAGTGCTGGACGTCGTACATTGAAATTAGATGCATTACTTTTACGTCCAGCAACAGATCTTGTTCATATTGTAGCAATTGCGTTAGTTCTTGGTTTATTTGGAATTGACGCTTTAAAGAGTCCTGTTGAAGTAGGGGTTTTATATGCTTTCGTTAACTATATTCATCGTTTCTTCCAGCCGGTAAATGAGATGATGATGAAACTATCTTTCTTCCAACAAGCGCTCGTTTCATCATCGCGTGTATTTCATTTAATGGACGATAAAGATTTAGCTCCTGTTCAAATGGGGAGTGAAAATCCACGAGTAGTTAACGGGGAAATTCAGTTTAAAGATGTTACTTTTTCATATGATGGAAAGCGTGACGTTTTAAAAAATGTATCTTTTCACGTAAAGCCAGGGCAAACGGTTGCTTTCGTTGGACACACTGGTAGTGGTAAGAGTACAATTATGAATTTATTAATGAGATTTTACAATATTAAATCAGGTAATATTGTAATAGACGGAGTGGGTTTAGAGAAGTTTGAAGAACAAGAAATTCGAAAGAAAATTGGCCTTGTGCTGCAAGATGCATTTTTATTTGCTGGAAATGTAAAGCAAAACATTCGTATGTATAATGAAGAGATAACGGATGAAGAGATAGAAGAAGCCGCGCGATTTGTGCAAGCGAATACGTTTATTGAAAAATTATCGGAGCAGTATGATACAGAAGTTGTCGAGAGAGGAGCTGCGTTTTCTAGTGGTCAAAGGCAATTAATTGCTTTTGCTAGAACGATAGCAACTAATCCGAAAGTATTAGTGTTAGATGAAGCGACGGCAAATATTGATACAGAAACAGAGGAGGCGATCCAAACGGCATTGCAGCAAATGCGAAAAGGTAGAACAACGATAGCGATTGCACATAGATTGTCTACAATCCAAGATGCGGATCAAATATTTGTTATGCATGAAGGGGAAATCATAGAAAGAGGAACACATCAAGAATTGCTTAGTGAACAAGGACTTTACTACAATATGTACTTAC
>NZ_JBFUIN010000311.1:0-3828 GCF_056401855.1 Bacillus sp. P4_D3 | reverse complement strand
ATAAAGGAGCGTGTGTAGCATGTGGAAAGTTGTAAAAAGAGATGTGAGATTTTGGCTAGGTGTTACTTTGTTGAGTGTACTAATGATTGTTAGTATTGGAAATACGGTGTTTTTTGACGGAAATATTCGTGAACTAACGATGATGTATAACGAAAAAGGAGAATTAGAGGCTGCTCCGTTTTCACCGTCGAGTAAATTTTGGTTCGGAACTGATGAGAAAGGCCGCGACCTGTTCCAGTTAATAATAGAAGGAGCGAAATGGACAGTTGGTGCAAGTATCGTTATCGCAGTTTTACGTGTAGTAATTGGCGGAGCTATTGGTTTATTATTTGGTATGTACAGTAAACGCTCATTTCCAGTTATCTCATCTTTTTTTGATCCGTTTAGTATTGTACCAATGATTATGATTTCTTATTTTATGTTAAATGCAGTTTTAACGTTCGAAAGTGGAGAGGCAGCTGCTCCGTTTCATTTGCGAGTTGCGTTTCAAGTAGTKGTTCTTGCGTGCCTTGCTGTACCAACTGTTATGTTGTATGTAGCGCAAGAAGTAAAACGTATTAAGAATGAAGAATTTATGTTGGCGGCCACTGTGCTCGGCGGGAGTAAGTGGCAGAGGTTGAAACGCCATGTATGGCCGCATATGCTACCATCATTTCTTTTATTAGTAGCCCAGCAGTTTGTAAGTACTTTATTACTCCTCTTGCATCTTGGTTTGTTAGAATTATTTTTTGGAGGAACAATAATTTTTGGTACAGAGGCAGATAGTGTAACAAAAGAATGGACTGGCCTAATTGGTCAAAATTTCCGTCACTTAACTACACATACATGGATTGTACTTATACCAATTGCTTTCTATAGTATGACGATCTTGTCAGGGAATCTGATTAGTAATAGTATGCAAGATGCGATTAAACTAGGTAATGTTAGAAGAGCGAATCGGAAGAAGGAAGAAATGCAAGTAGAGAAACAAATACAACCTACTGTGAATGATTTTTCTTTCTATAGAGAGGTACAAAAATAAAGAAAGATAGCTGAAGACAAATTGTTTTCAGCTATCTTTCTTTTATATTTTAAAGTGGCGGTAAATCWATCTTACCTTCTTCAAATAATTCTTTTATCATATGTTTCGTATAACCGGCTGCTTGACCAAATGTGATTTTTGCTGGCATTGGTGCTTCATTTACATCTACAACTACATCAATAATGCACGGTTTATTTTGTTTTACTGCATTTTCAAAGGCAGGAAGTAAGTCATCTAAATGTTCTACGCGGTATCCAATACCACCGCACGCCTCAGCATATTTTGCGAAATCAGGATTCGTTAAGTCTGTACCAAATTCAATATTTCCCATAACTTCTTGTTCAAATTTAATCATAGCAATTTTATTATTGTTTAATACAACGACAACGATTGGTAGTTTATATTTAACAGCTGTTACGAAGTCATTCATTGTCATTCCGAATCCGCCGTCACCACAAACTGCAAACACTTGTTTATCCGGGAAAGCAATTTGTCCAGCAAGTGCACCAGGTAAACCGCAGCCAAGTGTTGCAAGCCAACTAGAAATGATAAATTTCTGGTTTGTCATACGGAAGTGCCTTGCAGTCCATACTGTTACATTTCCGACATCGACTGAAAGAATTGCGTCATCTTCTGCTACTTTCTGCAGTGCATGCATAACTCGCTGTGGTTTAATTGGAGTCGAAGAATCTTCTTCTTGATTGTGTAATTTTTCTTCCCACTTTTTCATCATTTCTTGATGATGCTCTAAGAAGGAATGGTCCTCGTGTTTTTCTACATTTTCAATTAACCATTTTAATGTTTTATCAGCATCACCAGCTAAGCCGATATCTGTCGTATAACGTTTCCCGATTTGTGCGGGGTCTGTATCAATATGAAGTGTTTTTGCTTTTTCGGGTAAGAAACCAGTGAACGGATAAGAAGTGCCCACCATAATTAAAGTATCTGCATGTTTCATTGCTTCATAAGAAGGTTTCGTCCCGATTAATCCTAATCCACCGATACAAAGCGGGTGTTCATCAGGAACAATCCCTTTAGCTGGTAATGTAAGTACGATTGGAGCACCGATATGTTCTGCAAATGCAAGCAAAGACTCTCTCGCATGTTTAGCTCCTTTCCCGGCTAAAATAACAGGTTTTTTAGCTTCATTAAGTGCGAGTTTTGCTATAGCTAAATCTTCTTCTTGCGGAAATATTTCAGGTAATGTAAAGGAAGAGTTTGTAATACGTGCACCATTTTTCACTTCGAATTTCGGAACATCATCTGGAATTGTAAGAACTGATACACCTTTTTTTGTATATGCCATTCGAATAGCTTGATTCACTACAGCAGGTAACTGTTCAGCTGACATTATTCGTTGGTTATAAACGGCAACATCATCAAACATTCTTTCTAAGTTTACTTCTTGGAAAAAATCGGTTCCGAGTAAATCGGTTTCTACTTGTCCTGAAATTGCTAGTACGGGAGCTTGATCGAGTTTGGCATCGTATAAACCGTTTAATAAATGAATAGCCCCAGGTCCTGCAATAGCCATACAAACACCAAGTTTTCCTGTTAATTTTGCATAGGCTGCCGCTGCTAATGCGCCAGCTTCTTCATGGCGAACTTGAATAAATTTAATTTTATCTTGTTTTTTTCTTAAAGCTTCAATTATAGAATTGATGGAATCTCCTGGCATACCATATATGTGTTCTACACCCCAGTCAATTAAAAGATCCACTAATGCTTCACCGGCTGTTTTACCAAACATAATCGTTCCTCCTTATAATAGGTAGATACTATTATGTTTTGGAGAAAAAGGAAAAATATACAAGTAATATAACTTATTTGTTTTAGTGATGTCCAGTGAAAAGAGTGAAGACTGTTATTAGTAAAAATCCACTAATAGACCACGATAGAAACGGAAGGAAAGGTAGCTGTTTTTTTGCTTTCCAAAGCATTTCGTGAATTGTGACATAGCCAAGAGAACCAATTGCGCTTCCCATAATAAGTCCTTGTAAATGGAGAGCTTTCCCGTCCATCATAATGCCAAAAACAGTACCGGTCCCTAGGATAAGAGAAAGTAATAAAGTTGTTAATAAAAATGAAATGTATTTATGTTTTGTAAAGAGAAATGGAATAATTAAAGCTAACCCTTCTGGAATATGGTGAATGACAATCGCAAGTAAGAAAGGAATGGCAGAGTCATTATGATTTATAAACGCTGTTCCTAACGCAAATCCACTCGGCATATTATGAATGAATATAGCGAAAGAAAGAAAAAGGAAGGTTTGCCATGCTTGTTGATCTTTCTTATGTATAATCGGATGATGGCAATAGTTATCTAATAAGCTCATAACTAAAATACCGATAGCTATACCGAGCATAGGCCCAATTATTTCATAGCTTGAAAATGTTTCAGGAATAATTTCAAGTGATAATAATCCAAGTAAAATCCCACCACATAATGCGTATAAGCGATGCATCTTTTCTTCAATTAGTTGGCGTGTTGCTACTCCAACAGCACCTCCTAATAGTAATCCACCGAACGAAAAAAACGTAACGATTATTGGAATCCATAGACGTTCCATATTATCACACTCCGATTCTATACCCTTAATTTCAGCTTACTAATGGGGGAGGGAGATTAGTCCAAATAATTATGTTTGATTATAGAGAAAAATCTATCAACTCGTTACACCATTTGGTTAAAAAGGTATCTAGATGAAAGAAATAATGAGGAGCCTTGTTTGTTTATTACGGAAAGAAGGCCAAAAAGACGTATGAGTATTGATAACCTAAGATTTATTATCAAACGTATATCGAAT
>NZ_JBFUIN010000310.1:0-3836 GCF_056401855.1 Bacillus sp. P4_D3 | reverse complement strand
TTTCTTAGTTGTATCATTAGTTTTAAATCTTCGTTGCTCAGTTTTCCCTCCATTTTTAGACAGCAAAAATTGTTTATAATCATCAGGGAACAATATACCATACTTATTTTCGAAATCTTCGATATCTTCAATGCCAATAGAGGTAAAAGTATATTCAAAATCTAAATTCCTCATACAATTAACCTTCTTTCCTGTTCATTTTTTTTTGCTCAATCAATTCAGAAAAAGAGTCGCATATTAATTTAATTTTCTCCTCATTCACTGATTCCTGATCATAGAAAACTACTGACGGAGAATCTTTAGTATCACAGTAATTAAAACAAATCAGTCCCCCAAATGGGTCTCTTGCAAATGGAATAATACCTTCCGGAAGTGAAGTTAATTCATAAACAACTTCTATATTTGCATCTTTGCTTGTAAAACTTAATAGACAATCAAAGACTGCTCCACCCTCATCATCATTAATATCATAAATATTAGGCTCAGGATAACCACCGTTATTTTTTTTAATGCATTCACGGTAATCATCTGGAAATCTGACACCAAATGAATTCTCCACAGCAATAATTACTTGCTCATCTATCGCTCCATCCGTAAATAGCCAAGTTACTCGGCTCATTTTATCATCTCCAAAATAATTTTCTTCAGTTTACCTGTTCTACCGTCATCTCTACCACCTGTATGACCCGCAACCTGATGTTCATAGTAATCAACAAGTTGCATTTTACCAGTCTCTTGATGATGATGCCATGTGACTGATTTTGGCTTCTTACCTAATTTGAATAGCTCAATATCTGTTTGGCTGAATTGTTTTGCTAAGTTTGGATCTTTCATTATATCGTCATATAATTTTTGTGAGAGATATTTAAACTGCACTGAGTCAGGCTCTATATGATATGACTCTGATAAAGATGTTTCATATTTTGAATTAAAAATTGGGTAATCATCTTTATCATATTTAACTTTATAAGTTTCCCCATTTTTCTTAGATGTAAATGTATAAGTAGTAATTCCTGTAGAATCATCTACTACTTTTTCTTCAAAATCTCTTGGTTTATTAGGTTTTCTACTATAAGGAGGTAAATCTCTAGCTGCTTTTGTCATAGCTTCTTCATATTCTGCAGTTCTTTCATTAGTCGGTTTAATTTTTTTAGTTTGAGTACCTTTACCCGTACCCTTAACCCCACCACTCTCCAAATTCGAGATCCTACTCTGAATACTCGCCTTTGAGGCATCATGAGCTTCTTTTACGCTTTCACTGAAGTTCGTTCCACCGTATCTACGTACGCTTCCATCAAGTAATACTTCTTCACCTCTAATGAAGGAGAAAGCTATTATTCAAACCTTTTACTAATGTATTTTCAATTATATAATACTAGTAATTTCTGTTAGCCCTAATTCATAAAAATAATTTTTATACACTCAAAGCATACCTATCTATTAAAAAACACTTGTTGCCTTTAGTCGACAATCAAGTGCTTTAAGTTCATATGTTTTTAAGTAGCATAAATTTGTAAGATTTATAAGATCTGTAAGTTTTGTATTAACAGTACGACACCTTTTTCATGCCATGACAACTACTAAGTTAAAATTGACGAGCTTGTACGAGTTCTTAGTTTAATATATTTTCCATGTGATTATATTCATCACCCAGTAAAATGTCATCTCGCCTAAGCTCGTACTTCGTTTTCTATTCTATCATTGCATGTAGTACTCTATGATGGTATAACCATCATAGAGTACTTATTTTTTAACAGCCTATTCCTTTTTCTGTCTTTTTCTATAATCTTACCTCTTTGTATCTGGTCAACTGAGTATTCATATCCTGCTCTATTTAACCAAGTCACATTATTGGGATACTCATCTAAATACTTGGCAATTAAATCTTTACTTTTACTATTATCTAGTTCTGTTCCTAAATATTTATATTCCAAAATAACTAACTGGCCATTAAAGATATAATCAGTATTGAACCAATTGGTATAATCATAATGTACCTTCAGCTTTCCATCGCTATCAAGAGATAGTGTAAAAAAGCACCAAAGTTCTTGCTCATTCTCTTTAAAAATCTTTCTAAGCTCATCACTCAATTTATAAAAACATCTTCTTTTCTATCGAGCGATTGATAAAGATGGACATACATTGTATATTCAGCTCCACAAAAAACAAGAGCGTCAAGCGGCTTATGCCTTTATGAAAAGACTAGTAAAAACATTTGGAGAAGCAACGGTTCTCACAACAGACAAGGCTCCCGCGTTACTTTGCTCATTCAATAAATTGAGAGAACAAGGTCATAAGCATACCATCCATTGCACAATCAAGCATTTGAATTACCTCATCGAACAGGATCATAGACATATCAAGTGACGTTTTTCCAAATCCGCAGGATTTCAAAGGCTTCGCCATGCTTTACGTACCTTAAAAGGCAACTAAACTATTCATGCCCTATATAAATAAAAACGAAGTTTACAACAACCAAACTTAGTTTTTTCGACGTACAATGAATTAGAGAACCTATTCAAAGTTGTATAAACTCTACCTACTAAATGAGGATTTTTTTGTTTATATAAAAACTTTGCAACAGAACCTTTAAACTAAACTTCAAATCCAATTACTATCCATTCATCAACTATGTCCCAAAAATTCATATTATATCTAGGCTCTTTATTCGTCCACCATAAAGTCGCATTATCATTATTAGAATTCTTATAATCTACTGCAACATAACCACCCATACCACTTTTAAAGAAACCAAAAGTAGTTTGTAAATCAATTTGTAAAGGCTCTTCTAACTCCTCAATAATACCCCATTCATCATCATCAAAAAAAGTTACATTTTCTAAAGGAACTAAACCCATAGATTGGCTCGCATAAAAATAGAAACCATTATGAACAGTTCGATAAAAATTTCGTATTGTTGAAGGAATCTTATCCCAAGATTTTTCTAATGCTTCATTATTAAACTCATCTTTGGGATTTCCCCCCTCATAATATAGAATTTCACCATTATCTGTTTTAATAGTGTATAAAATTGAATATCTACCATTTATGTCCATAAGCTCTACTTCTTCAAGGTGCCTAGACAAATAAGAAATAGTGTTTCTTATTTCCACTCCTACTTGCTCTTTCCATATCGATAAAATACTCTCAACTCTCTTGTCTACGTTTTCTTCTTGAAACAATTCATACCATGAATTTGGTATTTTCTCACAATCAAGTTTATTAATCTCATGGCATGATATAAGTTGTGCATTTCTTTTATATTTTCTTAAAAACCCAAGTTTTTGTTCCATAATGCTATGTCATCTCCTTTATTTATCTATATCCTTTTTTATTTCCTTTCAACAAAATCATCAATTTGTTTTTGTAATTTCATTTCTAATTCTTTTTCCTTCTTTATCATCTCTTCTCTAAACTTAGGATCAACTTCAATTTTTTCTTTCTTATAAATTGTCCAATCAGAATAAGATTTAGACCCCTTAGATTTATTGGCTGCTTCACTTAATCCTAAAAAATTCTCTTCATTATTTAAAACCTTAAGTTGTTGTTCTTTTGTTAGTTTATCAAAATTTTCCATCTTAGCTATATTTTTCATTGATACAATATGATCAGCTTGAAGTCTATCTGTAATATACTTACCAGGTAAAGCAGGGTCAGGCGTTCCTATTTTATCCTCAATGCCCTCATTAACTTTTTCCCGTAGCTTTGCAGTAGGCGTTCCATCTCTTAATTCATCATATAATTCCTTTGAGATTCTTCTTTCCCCGTATCGAGGCGGTGTTCCAATATCACCCGTACCCTTAACCCCACCACTCTCCAAATTCGTAATCCTACTC
>NZ_JBFUIN010000309.1:0-3842 GCF_056401855.1 Bacillus sp. P4_D3 | reverse complement strand
GGTTATAAGTGAAACGGGCTTGCAAGTACAACCGCACATAGAATTAAATGAAGTGCGTGTGGAAGAGTATGAGGGGATTCTTATTCCAGGTGGAGATGAAATACATATGAAAGAGGCAGAACTGCTTTTTTCAGTTATTCGTCAATTCTCTGAACAAGAAAAATTAGTGGCAGCGATTTGTGCTGGACCGTATGCGTTAGCAAGAGCAGGTTTATTTAAAGAAATTTCTTATACAGCGACCATAGATTATCAAAAATTAGATTGTTTTCCAGTAGAAAATTTTGTGTATGAAGAAGTTGTACAGCACGCAAATATTATTACAGCACAAGGACATGCATTTGTACCATTTGGAATAGCGATTGCCTCTTATTTTGGGGTAGCGAATGAACATAATATAAATTTTTATAGTGGCAAGGGCAATATGATGATGGAGAATCTTTTACCGGAAAACGTGTAAAAGCTAGCGAATGCTAGCTTATTTCTTTTTACATCGATAAATTACTAACGTTTTCGGATCGCTCCATATACCGTCATGAATTGTTAATTCATTATCTATTTCTTTTTTTAGCCAGTCCTTCATTTCGGTGTGAAGGGACATATTATCAGGTATATTCAGCGACGGAAACATGCTGGAAATATAGTTAATGATTGGAGTGGCATGATGAAAAACAAGTGCATTATGAATAATTGTTTCTTCAACAGTTGAAAAAACAGAGTGTAATAGATCTTTACCATTTTCTAAACAAAATGGAGCTGCTGACGGTGATGTTTTTGGTAAATCAAATGCGACTAACATTTTGTTACACATTTCATCTATACGAGGTAATGAAACTTTAGAATTTGTTGTAGCTAAAAGTGCGCCGCCGGGACGAATTACTTTATGGAATCCTTGAATTGTTTTTTCGACATCTTTCATGTGGTATAACATATGCCTTGCGATTACCCAATCATAACRATTAGCTTCGAAAGGAAGTTTACTAGCATCACCCAGTTTCCATTCGATTATATTATTCTTTATTGTAGCTTCAGAAAGCATAGTTTCCGATTGATCAAAACCAGTTAGATGTCCTTTATGACCATTCGTTTGCAAAAGGGAAAGGAATTTTCCGTTAGCGCATCCGACCTCTAATATTTTTTCTTTCCCTTGAAGTTGTAAATGTTCAATGACGATTTCATCTACATTCACTCGTTTCTCTTCGAAATATGTATGCGTATCGATACGTGTTTGTAAATGGTTACTAACGTTGTATTGGCGTTTTACATCATTCATTTTTTCACATTCCACCTTTATGCAAAATTGCTGAATCGCATGTGTTAATACGTCTGTTTTATTTAAACTTTCGTAATGGAGTGCCGATTCAAACCTTGCAAGTAATTTTTCTTCAATTCGAAAATGAATATCCTTTCGCTTCGCCAMTGAAATCTCGCCCCTTTGCATCTGTTAGTGAGACTATAGCACGTCTGAAAAAAATCTGTAAATAAATTGTGTACACAAGTACAAGTATGAGAGGGATAAAAAATTGCTTGAATAATATTTTAAACTATTGACGATTTAACCGTTTTCATATATTCTTAAATTAAGTAATATTCAAATAATTCAAAAGAAATGAGAGAGTCACATGCTTCTTCAAGGAACACATCGAATTGGTCGTATGGCTATGCTGTTGGCACTTGCGGATGAGAATGAAAGTCCCGTATTATCTATTCCAAAAGGTTGGAAATATTGTACTGGGAAAGTTGGTTCTATGAATTCGCAAAAAGTAGTAGCAGCAATGGAAACAGCGGCTAAGAGCAACCGAGTTATTGAAACAGATGTTTACAGAGAAACACATGCACTTTATCATGCAATTATGGAAGCTTTGTACGGAGTGACGAGAGGTCAAATTCAGTTAGCAGACGTTCTTCGTACAGTAGGACTTCGCTTTGCGATTGTGCGCGGTACACCATACGACGGAAAAAAAGAAGGCGAATGGGTTGCTGTTGCACTTTATGGAACGATTGGTGCACCTGTAAAAGGATCTGAGCATGAGGCGATTGGTTTAGGAATTAATCACATATGATTTGCCCATAGTCTATTAGTTAGAAGGGGGCCTTATTTTTTAGGACAGAAGTCTGTCTTAAAAAGATAAGGTCCCCTTTTGCCTTTATAAGGAGGAAAAAGAATGATTACGTTAACAGGACATACATTGACAGTTGAAGAAATGAAGAGGTTGTTACTTGAAGGTGAAGGTGTAACAGCTTGTCCAAATAGTATGCAAAAGGTAGCGGAGTGCCGCGAAGTAGTTGAGAAAATCGTAGAGGACGGAAAAGTCGTTTATGGTATTACAACTGGATTTGGAAAGTTTAGTGATGTACTTATTCAAAAAGATGATGTAAAGGCACTTCAGCATAATTTAATTCAGTCACATGCGTGCGGAATAGGCGATCCATTCCCGGAAGAAGTATCACGCGGTATGTTAATTTTACGAGCTAATACGATGTTAAAAGGAGTATCGGGTGTTAGACCACTTGTTGTAAATATGCTTCTTGAGTTTGTAAATCGTAAAATTCATCCAGTCGTTCCGCAACAAGGATCACTAGGAGCGAGCGGTGATTTAGCACCATTATCTCATCTTGCTCTCGTTTTATTAGGTGAAGGTGAAGTGTTCTACAAAGGAAAACGAGTTCATGCGATGGTTGCTCTTACAGAAGAAGGACTTGAACCTATTGAACTTGAAGCAAAAGAAGGTCTTGCGTTAATCAATGGTACGCAGGCGATGACAGCGCAAGGGGTTCTTTCTTATATAGAAGCTGAAGCAAGTGCTTATCAATCAGAATTAATTGCATCGATGACAATGGAAGGATTACGCGGCATTATTGATGCATTCGATGAAAATGTTCATAAAGCGCGTGGTTATAAAGAGCAAGTGGAAGTGGCAAGCAGAATTCGTGATATTCTTCATGATAGTAAACTTGTGACAAAACAAGGAGAACTTCGTGTACAAGATGCATATTCACTTCGTTGTATCCCGCAAGTTCACGGTGCTTCTTGGCAAGTTTTAAATTATGTGAAAGAAAAATTAGAAATTGAAATGAATGCAGCAACAGATAATCCACTTATTTTTGATGGCGGGGAAAAAGTAATTTCTGGTGGTAATTTCCACGGACAACCAATTGCATTTGCAATGGACTTCTTAAAAGTAGGGATGGCGGAGCTTGCAAATATTTCAGAGCGCCGTATTGAACGCCTAGTAAATCCGCAATTAAATGACTTACCACCATTTTTAAGTCCAGAACCAGGACTTCAATCAGGTGCCATGATTATGCAATATGCAGCGGCTTCACTCGTYTCAGAAAATAAAACATTAGCTCATCCAGCGAGTGTAGATTCAATTCCGTCGTCAGCTAACCAAGAAGATCACGTAAGTATGGGAACAATCGCTTCACGTCATGCGCATCAAATTATTCAAAATGCAAGACGCGTTCTTGCAATTGAGATGATCTGTGCGATGCAAGCAGCAGAATATCGCGGGATTGAAAACATGAGTACAGTTACAAAAACGTTCTATCATCAAGGTCGTCAGCAAGTGCCTTCTATTACAAATGACCGTATATTCTCAACGGATATCGAAAATATCGCGCATTGGTTAAAAACGAACTATTCAATAAAGGAAAGATTGGATGTAAATGCAGCACTATAAAATGAGAAAAGGGAGAGATTGAAATGGAAAAAGTACAACAAACAATTCGTGCGGCAAGAGGTACTGAGTTACAAACGAAAGGATGGGTTCAAGAAGCTGCACTTCGAATGTTAATGAACAATTTAGATCCTGAAGTAGCTGAAAAACCAGAAGAATTAGTTG
>NZ_JBFUIN010000308.1:0-3857 GCF_056401855.1 Bacillus sp. P4_D3 | reverse complement strand
GAGTGTTACCCACACTTTTATTTACATATAACATATTATCGTCTCCTCCTTTACAACATAGGAAGAAACGCTTTGTTTCTCAATTTATCCACTTCACCGTGAAAGTGTCTAGCGCTTAAATACTCGAATAAACGCTACATTATGATAAATATAAAGGGAGGAACAAGTCGTTTCCCTGCCTACATCATATATTTTTGATTTGAAGTATATGGGTAACGGAACCGAGTCAGAATTTGACATGCTCCTCACCTCCTCTTTAATTTTTTAGTTATAATCTATACTATGAAATTACTCATAGCTTGGTAACAAAAAAGACCCTTACTCATAAGAGAGCAAAGGTCATTGCATACACAAATAAGCGATTCCCAATATAATATAATTAGAAATCTACGGACCTCTCCCTCGCCGAGTTTTAGCACTGTATAGCATAGGTTCATTACCAGCTACGTTAAGAAAAACCTTAATTCGATCATTCCTGTTGACCCATTGGCGTCTCTCGACATTTTTGGGCAGTAGCATTTCTCTATACAGGAGCCTCACCTAACAGAGACTTATTTTAATTATATAGAAAATGTTACTCCTATTTAAAATAGATGTCAACACTTTGTATGGAAACTTTTCCTTATTACAACAACTACCTCGAGTTTAGTACACTAATACGCATCCTTCTCAGCGTTCGGCTACATAAAATAAAACCCTTACGTTAAAATGTAAGGGTTTTAATATGTTACACAACCAGCAATTACAATTCCGATGGAAAGTGATAAAAACATAAGGAAAAGACCAACTGCTTGATTATCTTCTTCAAGGCTTTTATTAATATTAAAACGTGGTGTAAGCCATTCTGCTAAATAAAAGACAATAATTTGAGCTAATATCCCAACAGCTCCCCATGAAACCATATCAAGAATTGAAATAGAATTAGCAGCCGTTGAATATAAAACGATAGCAAGACCAAGTAATCTTCCTCCAAGTACATAGCTTACCGCTTTATTCCCTTGAGCCATTAACTTAAATTCCTTAACTTTCGTTGTCACTTCCATAAGAAAAAGACCGATACATAAAAGTGCAAGTGATACTGCTAAATATAGTAAAAAATTAATCATTTATTTTCCTCCTTCTTAATACCTACCGGTAAATAATACGATTCATTTCCCGTAATTTTTTCTCCGGCACGTATACCGATGCTGCTCGCTTTTCCAGCAATTAAAAAAGCCCCAAACACGTATGACAGCTTCTCAATTCCTTTTTCAGTTTCCAAAAATACAACTGGAAGCTCTGTATATTTCTGAAATATAGGAAGTGACGATTTATACGTTTCATGTGCATTTCGAATCATAATATTTGTATCCTTATCACGAATCGTAATCGTGTCACCTTCCCTACCGAACGAAGGTTTTTGAACGAAAGGACTTTTCCCCAAAAATAAATCTGGCTCAAAATATGTAGGAAGCATATATTCTTTAATCCACTTTTGTTCCTCATTTGTGTAAAAAGCACCTTCTTCTGCTAATCCCCAAATAAGACATTGAATTGATTTCGGCTGAATTAAAAAGGCCGACAAAGGATTTATAATAAAAAGCTTTCCTTCTTTTACAAGTTGCAAAAGTTCTACTCCCACCAAATCCCCCGTTTCGGGATCTTGATCTTCAATTAAGTCTTCAATTGGATATGTTTGGCGATACAAAACATCAATTGGTACACCATCTCTATCTACTAAAGCATCATCTGTAATTCTAAGTTCTGTCATTGGCATCACTTTATTTTCAACATGACATAGCCCACTCAAATACATAGTCGTATTCCAATCTTCTATATGTTCATGATGAGCTGTGAAAACAACATTTGGATCTTCCATTCCTTTTGTAAACTCCATTACGGCTTTTGTAATACCGGAAGAAAGTAAGCGCTCTTGATTTGCATTTGGATCATCATAGCCTAATTTTCCACAAACTTTTCCATTCATTTGAAAGCATTCCACAATAAAAGTTGGAGTGTCACTATTAAACTCAAGCATTTTAATACGATTATCATCTGTTAAAGCAAAATCAAATCGTGAAATAACAGATTCAGGATACATTCCTTTCAGTCTAATAAAAGGCAAGCTTGCATCTGGAAAACCAAGTTCAAGAAGCTGTTCATTAGATAAATCCCGAAGAAGTCTAGCAGTCTTAAAAAATATTTTCCCCATTCGTTCAGTTGCTAATTGTAATTGTTTCATCGTTTGCTCTGTTATTGGAAAAACATGAAACAAACTATACTCACATTCATATAAATCCGACCAGAAATGCGGATAATTCGAATAAAATCCTTTTCGTTTCTTTATGTATTGCGACATATTTTAACCTCCAAATCCACCTTTTGAACCGCTTCCAATTCCACCTTTAAATTCGGCCGAAGATTGATAAGTTTTAAACGCTGATGAATTTTTGAAGGTGGATTTATTTTGATAGTATTTACCACCATAAAAGTAATGTCCACGATAACCTGAACTACTATCATCACACTGCCAAACACCAAGCTCATCATCCCAATCCCAATCAGAACAACTATTATCATTCGGTTCGGGGGGAATATCTTGCGCACAGCCAAATAAAGTGCCCGTCATTAAAGATGTCAGAACACCACCTACTAGCCATTTCGTTTTTGTCACCTTTGCACTCCCCTTTTTAAATTATATTTCTATTATATAAGATGGCATGATAAAGTAGAAGAAAAAGGAAGAAGAGGGATAAAATGCGATTGGAATATCGGCTCTATGATGAAACTAACGGGTATCCGGCTTTATGGAACTACGCAAATATTTCTAATTCTGAAATTGTCGCGCGCATGACTTGTGAATATTTTACAAAAGATGGAAATACATATGTCGTTACTGCAACTTCAGTAGATCCAGACGGGACAGCAGTGTTATATATACAAAAAGAAGTTTTTTTCAACGACCCTTCAGATCCTACATACTCGCACATAGGTTTTGAAATTCGAGAACTAAAGGAAGCAAGCTCAATTATGATAGAAAGTAAAGATGTGTGGAATTACGAGGACATCTTACCCTCTCTCCATTCAGATATTATATATATTCAACGGGATGGAATACATTTGGAATTCACCCTAGATTCAAGAGAAATTGATGAAGACCGCAAGTGCTATATTTATTATGGAAACTTTACAGGTAAATCGAGATAACATGAGCATATTTATTCAACAAAAAAACCTTACGTATAAAACGTAAGGTTTTTTATATAGTCCCACATATGCCGTTATCTATAGATGTCCATAAACCTGCTCTCACAGGTGGATGTTCTCACAAATGTTTGTAACTTCCTTCTTAAAAAGATGGCCTGCTATCTACATTTAAATATTGAACTTCCATATTATACTTATTGGTTTAAGACATACACAAGCTACGTACACCGTAGGAATTTTATATAATGTTAGTTGAAATAAGACCCCCGCAAGTGCCGTTCCTCGTAAATGTCCAAAAACCCGCTACTCGCAGGTGGATGCCCTCACAGTTACCGTACATCTTCCTCCACAAGGAAGGCTTGATGATGGTCACTAAATATTGAGCTTCCGTAAAACTAACATCGGTTTTAGACATAAATAAGTTACGCACACCGCAGGATGTATTATTTACTTGTCGTTATATTATCACATTGTTTCCAATGTGTAAAATATAATATTTTTGAAGCAATCTCTTGCTTGTGACCTTATTTTAATACAAATTATTTTTGCATGCAAGTGATTAATCTTCTTCTTTTGCAATTTGATTTTCTGGATAAGAAATCCAATCACTCCAGCTACCTGTATACAATTTAACATTTTGAAAACCAGCTAATTTTAATGCAACTATGTTC
>NZ_JBFUIN010000307.1:0-3861 GCF_056401855.1 Bacillus sp. P4_D3 | reverse complement strand
GGAAAATATATTAAAGGTATCCTCAAAATCAAGTCCAAATTCAGTGGCAGGTGCAATAGCCGGTGTACTAAGAGCAAGTGGCAAAGTAGAAATTCAAGTAATTGGAGCGGGTTCTTTAAATCAAGCGATTAAAGCAATTGCGATTGCAAGAGGTTTTGTCGCTCCAAGTGGCATTGACTTGGTTCTTGTTCCAGCGTTTCAAGAGGTTACTATCGATAATCAAGAAAGAACAGCAATCAAATTAATTGTAGGTCCTAGAAGGAGAAGGTCTTAATAGCGAGCATCAATATAAGGGAATTTGAAAAGGCCGATAGAAATCGGCCTTTTCCTTTTTTATTTATAATTAACCATTTTTATCGTATTGTGTAACTCAAAATAGAAATCCTTATAAAGTTAAGAATATGAAAGGGTTCAGCGATTAAGACAGTCACACAAAATATAAGGCATAGATAAATAAATTATTATATGAAATTTATTTTTAATATAAAAAGTGCATAAATGCTTGTTTAACAGTCATTCGTGGCACTTTTGTATTATACAAAATATAAAAGGTCAGAACTGCTCATTCTTATCCTAAGATTCAACGATATAGGCTTATAAACCATGTAATATCAAGGTTTATAAGCTTTGTTTTTTATCAATGCTCACATTTGGTTCACATTAGAATTTTTCGGTTTTTATTTGATGTTTTCATAGGGGTTTACAATATTCTCAAAGTTTTCTGCAGCTTGTTGTTGCATGTTTTGTGTGTTATGGCTGTACTTGTCTAAAGTCATTTGAATAGAAGAATGACCTAAGCAATCCTGAGCGATTTTAGGGTGCTTACCAGCTTGAAGCATGAGTATGCCTTAAGTCGTGAACTTGAAAGATACGCTTGTTGATCTGTAAAAAAAATGCAAATTGATGTAGGTGATTTAACGGGTATTCCAACTGGTTATGACGATTTGAATAGAATGACAGCAGGGTTACAAGAAGGCGATTTAATCATTATCGGTGCCCGTCCTTCGATGGGGAAAGCAGCATTTGTATTAAACGTCGCTTTTCATGGGGCAAGTGCTCATACAGCAACAGGAGTCTTCTCGTTAGAAATGGGGGAAGAACAGTTACTTAAGCGGATGATCTCAAGTACTGGAAATATAGATGTTACGAAATTAAAGAATCCTAAAAAGCTATGTAATTTAAAAGATTGGGAAAAAATTAGTCAGGCAATGGGATTAATAAATGATTTGCCATTAGAAATTTATGATAAAGCAAATGTCACGATGCAAGAGATTTACGCTAAGACTAGGAAGCTAAAGCGTAAGTATCCTGATAAAAAGGTTTTAATCGCAATTGACTATTTGCAGCTTATTGTAGGTGACCCAAAGCACAAAGGAAATCGCATGCAAGAGATTGAAAAGTATTATATATGCTAAATAGATAATTTTGAACCTATTTAGGCAAAGATAGATTTTATGAAATTTAAATAAAATCCTTATTTGAAAATTAAAGAGCGCCTTTCTCCCAAGGCGCTCTGACCAAAACTAATGTTGAAAAGAGATACCCAAGATATTGTATGTATGTTTTTTAGATAGGTGAAATTTGATAACAAAATCGTTATTTACTAGCAAATGAAAAGAGCACACTAATAAGTATGCTCTTTGAAAGGTTAGATTTCTATGAGTGGAGAGTCTCCATGCAATAACATATGCTTGTCTAGCTTAAATGTGACAAGTTTTTAATAAAAACGCTATTTGATATGTAAAAGTTAGAGCACTTTGGAAAGTGCTCTGTAAAGGCTATTTATTTTAAAAAGAGAGGATAGAAGATATCATATGAGGCTATTTTTAATTGAGTGTGTATCTTTTGCATAAAAAATTGCATTGTGTAGAAATGAGGAAACTAAAAAAGAGCACCATGTACAAGTGCTCTTCAAGATAGGAGGTAACTCTATGAGCTGAGTCTAGGTTAGAAGTATATGGTGTGAAAAAGAAATAAGAACAAAATTTTATAATCAGACTAATCAAAAAGAGTAGCTAGCAAAAGCTAACTACTCCATGCATAAGAAGAATACAATGGTCATTCATATTTCAACTTGGTGTATCTATAGCATTAACATATTTTTTGAATTTATTTAGCCAGTAAACAAAGCAGTTAGCTACTTAAGCTAACTGCGATGTTCTCAGTACTGTCTTTAAAGGATATGTGATTCGGCACAATTTCATGGGAAAACTAATATGGCTGTTAACATACCTAAAATAAAAGGGAATCAATGTTACGATTCCCTTCGTTCACTATTGCCTCTGTTAGTAAACAAAATGACTGCTCTTGTTGAGCAATCGTATCCTTCTAACTGTTACTCTTCAGGCAGTGAATTAAAATTTGGGAGAGTATTTCTTAGTCCATCAAATACCTGTTGTACTTTGTCAAGTTTCTCTTCGTCTGAGAATCTTGACAAATCATCTACTGAACTAACTCGAATACATAATGGACCAATATTTAACCGAATYAATCCCAACAATACTACCGTAGTCGTACAAGGAATGTTTATACATAGTAAATCACTATCTTCACAAACAGTGCCTTCTGGACATGTAGGGCATTCTTCTGTTTGTTGTATCGCTGCATTTTCCATAGGATCTTCTCTCCTTTCTATAAAGATATTACAAGATATGAAAGAAATACCCTATCTGACATGGACAAGCATCCTTTTTTAGTTAAAGGGGTATTTGGTAGTTTATTAATTCATTCTTTAATTAACATGCAACTGTTAATTCAATTGAATGTAAAAAAATTCATATGTATAAATATATATAAATACGTTTTTAAAAAATAATTCACGAGATAATGATATTACGAAGTGTAGGAGTGAAACCCTCACTTTGGGATGAAAATTAAATTTTATAATGTAAAACCCAAAAATAGAATAGGTTTTTTATCGTATTACTTTACGTTTGAAATGCTCAATTAACATTATATTTACCCTTTTTAGGTTTGCGTTTTCTATGTTTTTCACCTAATGTTCATTGGAAGTTCCATAGTTTTCTTAATTTTTTGGTGCATCAATCTAATAAAAATAAAAGAGCAGCTAGCAATAGCTAACTGCTTAGCCCCAGGGAAGGGAGAGGAGCGATTTGTTAGGTCTAAGGTTGAAATAAGGGTTTTAGATATTAAGACCTAAATATAGTATGGATTTCAATTTAAAAGTTATGCATATAAACTGTATTCGTGTAAAAAATGGTTAACAAACAAAGCAGCTAGCTAATTAAGCTAACTGCAATGTTCTTAGTACTTTCTCTAAAGGATATGTGATTCGCACAATTTCATGGGAAAACTAAAATGGCTGTTAGCTTACCTATAGTATCTACAATTTGTGGAAATTAATTCTTGAATTTTATAATAAAGGATCAATGAAAATAAGATAGCAGACAGTTGGTAAATGAACTGCCTGCTAAATGAACGAACAAATGTGATTTGGAAAGATTGAGCTACATCTGTAATAGCTCATGAGTAGTATAGTTAGAAACTTAAAAGTTTATTCATCGGGTAAAGTGAATTGAAAAACTTCATATTGCACGACAAAGTAGCTAGCTCAATTAGCAAACTACTTGTTGTACAAAAGGAAATTAGGCCCTACAAGTAAATGATATGTAACTTTTAGTTACAGCTATAGTATAAGCAGAGTTAAAAATATTATGAGTTGTGTAACTCAAAAGGGAAAGTCTTATGAAACTATGAATATCAAGGAATTCAGCGATAGGGGCACTTACACAAAATATAAGATATGGGTAAGTGATGGAAGCTTTTTACTATAAAATAATGAGCGAATGATAATGTTAATCCAATGAACCCATTGGCTAATAGGTTAATACGATGTAACGG
>NZ_JBFUIN010000306.1:0-3880 GCF_056401855.1 Bacillus sp. P4_D3 | reverse complement strand
GCTAAATCTTCATCTTCCTCTGCAAGTTCAGCGAAAAATCCTGTTTCATCTTCACGAAGCACAATTTCAAGTTCTTCTTTCGCTTCTTCATTTCTATTTAATAACGCTAAGTAACAAGCATGATCGTATCTTGCTAACAAGTCAGTAGCATCAATTGCTACTATTTCACTTGTTATTTTTTCTGCCTTTGTCGTTTGCCCAGCTTTATGATACGAAGATGCTAAAGCAAGAAGAATTGCCGTTTCATTTGGATGATGTACAGAAGCATCTTCTAATAAATAAATCGCATCCTCATACCTCTCTTGACTTTGATATACTTCTGCTAAAGCAAGGAATCCTCTACTTACAAATGGCGTTTTCTCAATTAATTGCAAGTGAATTTTTTCGGCTTTTCTTTCTTCGCCTAGCTTACATAATACATTCGCTTGTAAAAGAAGAGTATCATAATCATCCGGTAACTCTCGAACCATTTGTTTCGTTAATTCAAAAGCATCTCGTAACATATCCTCTTCCTCACACTCAATAAAAAGATTTACAAGTTGCTTCGCTACATCATAATCCCACTTATTTTCTAACGATGTTTGTAATACCTCTATCGCTTCTTTATTCATCGCTGCATTCTCGTAAAATAGTGCAAAACGCTGCGCTGCCATACTATTTTTTGGATTTAACTTTAAGGAGATTTCAAATAAATCGATAACAACTGTAATCATTGAAATTTCCTTCGCACGATTTTTCATGCGATAAAATGCTCTTGTAAATATAGATTTTTTCGGTTGCTCATTTTGCTGCCTTTCTACTAATCTTTCGGCAACCGCAGTAGCTGCATAAACAAACGCTGTACTTCTTTCTGCTTTTCTCACCTTTAGCGTATGAAGTGCGTCTCGTATTTGGGATACTTTTTTATGTTGCTCCATTGCTTTTACGTACACACCAAATATACGTTCACTTTCCAAATCTTTATGCATTACTTTCAGCKCAACTTCGATTGCTTCTGTACTCTGCTTTTTAACTAGTACTTTCGCATAATGATATAGTACTTCCACATGCGCTTCATCTATTTTCATTGCGCATTCAATATATTCTTTTTCTTTATTTACCTCATTCATCGCACCATATACGTATGCAATTGCATCTAAACGCCATATTTCTGGTACCTCTTCTGCTAATTGTTCTAGTTCAACTAGCAATTCTTCATGAAGATTCAAATCTACTGAAAGCTGTGCCAAATATTCCATATTAATATGCAAAGGCTCTTCTTTCATTGCCTGGACCATATGACTTTGTTCTTTAGAACGATTTTCTTCTTTTTCGTATATTTCAGCTAGTTGCACATGTACACCTGTGAAATTCTTATCCATTTCTAAACATGTTTCATACGCATGCTTCGCTTCTTGAAATTGCCCTAACGCCATGAATGTTTCACCGATTCGGAAATACGGCAATGAATCCTGTTTTTTCTTAAGTGCATCATTATACCGTTTTATTGCTTGATCATACTGTCCAATAGATTCATATAAAACACCAGCGTAACAACCGTATTCAATTACTTCCGTTTTCTCTTTTTCTAACGTTCTTAAAAACGCTATGCCTCGTTGCACAAAAGCTGTGTCTTTTATTCGATTTACATACTCATCCAACACGCTCGCTATATTAGCGTATACGCTTCGTATACCGCTCTCTAATTTAGAAAGTGCAAGTTTTAACTCTTTTTCATCCCCACCTAATGCAATTTCAGCATCCCATAGCACCATGCCAGCATTCATAAGGAAATCTTGATTGTCTTCAAATTGCTTATTAATACTAACAATATAGTTTTTTGCATCCTCATATTGTTCCTTTGCCATATAAACTTGAGTTAAACCGAAATGGGCATATACATCTTCATTATTTTCTTCTAAAGAACGCTTATATATAGTTTCCGCTTCTTCAAGTTCATCATTTTGAAAATGCACATCTCCTAAACGAACATATAAAGATGCCTGATCTTCACAATATTGAATTCCTTGTAATAAAATTTCCTTCGCATTATTCCCATCATCCAAATCTGATTCATAGATTTCCGAAAGCTTCGTATATAAATACGCTGCTGTTTTATCTAATTGAATTGCTACTTTAAGTCCTTTTACCGCCAAATACACTTTTCCTAAATGCTGAGCACATCTTGCACGTTCATACCATATGTGCGCTTCATACTTATATTCTTTTAATAAATCATTAAAGAATACATATGCTTCTTCATATCGTTCTAAATCTATTAAAATCAAACCGTGATTTACAAGTGTAAACCTTTCTGGGCTACGTTCTATAGCTGTTAGAGAATACTCTAGCCCCTTTTCGGATTGATCCATATACATGTATGATAATGCTAAGAAACTCCACGCAACTGGTTGATCTGCATCCAATTGTAATGATGAACGAAAACTAGCAATCGCTTCTGCATAATTATCTTGCTCAAAAGAATAACGTCCATTTATAAGATGATACAACGCTTGACTATTTTTCTTCTCCACACTTTGAAGCATATGTCCTGCTTTTTCCATATCTTGCAGACGAATAAAACACTGTGCACTATGCAATTTCACAAAGTCAGAGCTCGGAAACTTTTCCATTAATTTTTCTATACAAAGCTGAATAAAATCTTTATCTACTTCAGCATCTAAATGTTTAATCGTATATAGCCAAGTGTTTGGATTTTCACTTGTTTCTTTTAAAAATAGTACTAACTTTTCAATCCCCTCTTTATCTTGCTCAGCTAAATGATCTGTAAGAGAAAAGATTGTTTTATAATAAGTGTGTTCTTCCTCATTTAAAAATGAAAGTTGTTCTATTCTATCTTTCGGTATAAACGTAATAGCTAAACAATCTGTATAACGATATTTTTCTTGCAACTTATCATATTCCACAAGAATCGGTTCCAAGAAATTCGGATCTTGAATATAAAAAGCTTGCAGTACATCGTCATAACCAGAAAGCACTTGTACATGGGAAGCGTGCTCAATATCTATACTTAATAAAACGGGAATACCTTGATTGAGTAATCTCTTATAATTTTCCGCATTCCCTTGAAAATAACGATATTCGTAACCTTGCTCTTCTATATATGTAACTGTATCTGAAAACTTAGAACCTGTTACATCAAAAATATATTGTGCAATTTCATCTTGCGTACGTTTTTCTCCCCATACCCCTAACATCATTTCCAAACTTGTCGGAACGCAATAGTTATCCTTTTGTACAACCGGAACTATCGGTAAACGAACCTTTTTTCCATCAGGATTTTTTTCTATATGATGATATAGAGAATTCTTCAAACTCTTTTCACTTTTCAATAGTGCTTGCAAATCGTGAATACTATTCGTTTTATAAAATGCTTCTGCACGTAAATGTATAAAATAAGTTGTATATGCATGATGCGGAAGCATATGATTAATTTTATCTATTACCGCTAACATTTCTTCATAGCGCTCTAAATCTAATAAATATTTTACTTTTTCAAAATAGAAATATGGTACTTGAGGGAACTTTGCAATCGCATCATTAATGAGTTGTAATGCTCGCTGCTGTTCACCTTTATATGCATATAATTGCGCCAATAAGTACGTAGCTAACTCTTCACAATCTTTATGCTGCTGACCGGATAAAAGTTGTTCCTCTGCCTTCTCCCACTCACCAGTCTGTATATATAAGTAACCCCATTTATCAAAAACTGCACGTGTACTATACTTTTCCGCCTTTTGCATATAGGCATAGGCCTCTTCATTTCGCTTCATATCTAACAAACATCTAACTAACGTAAAATATGCTTTCGTTAAAACATCCGCATCAGTTTCCTCTTCATTTACCTCTTCCAAAGAATCTTTTAACAATTGTTCAGCAT
>NZ_JBFUIN010000305.1:0-3881 GCF_056401855.1 Bacillus sp. P4_D3 | reverse complement strand
AACCAGGGTATCTCGTACCAATTGGAATTTTGCCTGAGGGGGCAACGCAAAATACGTACATCGATTTACCAGGTGTTGCAACAAAACCTGTAAATGTTCGTACATATCCGTTAGGGGAAGCAGCAGCTCATCTAACTGGTTATATCGGAAAAGTAAATGCTGAAGATTTAAAAACGCTTCAAAAGAAAGGCTATCAAGCCGATGAACCAGTTGGTAAGGCTGGATTAGAGCAAGTATTGGAAGAACAGCTACGCGGGAAAAAAGGTGGTCGTGTCTTCATGGAAGATGCGCAAGGAAAAGAGATTAAAAATTTAGCGAAAACAGATGCTGTTGATGGAGAAAATGTAACTTTAACTATTGATAGTGCTACTCAAGAAAAAATTTATAATGAAATGAAAGGAGAGGCTGGATCTAGTGCTGCAATTAATCCGAAAAGCGGGGAAACGATTGCACTTGTAAGTAGTCCAGCTTACGATCCTAATCTTATTGCAAGAGGGACATCGAAGGCACAACGCGAAACTTGGAATAATGACCCGAAAAAACCGATGACGAATCGATTTACACAATTATCGGTTCCGGGTTCTGTATTTAAGCCAATTACAGGTGCAATTGGACTTGAAACAAAAACAATCGATCCGAAAGAAGAATTGAAAATTGAAGGATTGAAATGGACGAAAGATTCTTCTTGGGGCAATTATTACGTAACACGTGTAAAAGATGCAAATCCGATTGATTTTGATAAGGCAATGAAATACTCGGATAATATTTACTTTGCACAAGAAGCTTTGAAAATTGGAAAAGATAAATTTATGGCTGAGGCGAAAAAATTCGGATTTGATGAGAAATTACCAATTGAATACGGATTCCCAGTTTCTAAAATCGCAAGTGATGGCATAAAAAATGATATTCAAATGGCAGATACAGGATATGGACAAGGACAAGTCTTAATGACCCCTCTTCATTTAGCTTTAACGTATGCACCGATTGTAAATGATGGAACGATTCCGTCGCCATATCTTATTAAAACAGATAAACAACCAAAGGCCTGGAAAGAAAATGTGATTTCTAAAGGAACTCAAGATATATTGAAAACGGCTTTAACGAAAGTAATTAACGATCCAGATGGTACGGGGAAAATTGCAAAAATTGATGGTATGACTCTTGCTGGTAAAACAGGAACAGCAGAATTAAAAGTATCAAAAGAGGCAGAAGGAAAAGAACTAGGTTGGTTCGCTGCGTTTGATTTAAATTCACCTGATATGGTCATTACAATGATGATTGAAGATGTAAAAGGTAGAGGTGGAAGTAATATTCCGGCTGAAAAAGTGAAACATGTTTTTCAAAAGTAGTAATTGATGAAGACTATCTCCATGAAATATGGAGGTAGTTTTTTTATTTGATTAAAACCTTAATATTTATATACAAAAACTAACTGAAATAATATAACTTATTAACTTACGAAAAAAAAGCAGCTATTTTTTTATTGACAGCCATTAAAACTTTTTGTATTATACTTACATAAGGTAAGTTATTTACTTTAAAATTATAAATCTCAAATTAAAGATAAAATGTGTAAAAGGGAGCTAATACAATGACAAAAGTACTATTTATTACAGCAAATCCAAATTCAGCAGAAGGTTCTTTCGGTATGGCARTAGGAGAAGCTTTCATCGAAGCATATAAAAACGAACATCCACAAGACGAAGTTGTAACAATTGATTTATTCAATACAACTGTACCAGCAATCGATGCAGACGTATTCGCTGCTTGGGGTAAATTTGCAGCAGGCGAAGGATTCGAAACTTTAAGTGAAAATCAGCAACAAAAAGTTGCAGCAATGAACAATAACTTAGAAACATTTATGCATGCAGACCGTTATGTATTCGTGACTCCAATGTGGAACTTCAGCTACCCAGCAGTAGTGAAAGCATACTTAGATAACTTATCAATTGCAGGCAAAACATTCAAATATACTGAAAATGGTCCAGTTGGCTTACTAGAAGGCAAAAAAGCACTTCATATTCAAGCTACAGGCGGCGTTTACTCTGAAGGAGCATACGCATCTATGGACTTCGGTCGCAATCATTTAAATGCAGTATTAGGATTCATGGGTGTATCAGACACTGAATATATTGCAGTTGAAGGAATGAATGCAAATCCTGAAAAAGCACAAGACATTAAAGAAGCAGCAATTGTAAATGCACGCGAATTAGCAAAACGTTTCTAATATAGAAAACTTCAAAATGTCCAAACACTTGTTGTTTGGACATTTTTTCTTCTTTTTCCTTCGTTTGTCTAGTATAATGAAGGTCGGAATGATAATAGGTGGGGGTTCTGTATGATTCAAACGTTTTTTAAAATCTTTTATTTAATTTTAATCGTAATTGCGATTACACCAAGATTGTGGCGTATAAAAAGAAAAGCAAATGCGATGTCACCGCAAGAAAAAGATAGTGTTGTGTATAAAACCACAAACTGGTTTGGTAAGAAAATGGTGGGTGTAACTGGATCGACTGTAGAAGTAAAGGGACTTGAAAATGTTCCGAAAGACAAGCCAGTGCTAGTTGTAAGTAATCATCAAAGTAATATGGATATTCCTGTTTTACTAGGTTACTTAAATAAGCCAATTGGATTCGTTTCAAAAGCGGAAATTAAAAAGTTTCCGGTTGTACCAACATGGATGGAACTAATGAATTGTGTGTTTATGGACCGCAGCGATCGCCGTCAATCTCTTAAGGCAATTAAAGATGGAATTGAACTGTTAAAGAACGGGCATTCTATCGTAATTTTTCCAGAGGGAACGAGAAGTAAGGGTGGCGAAATCGGTGAGTTTAAAGCAGGGAGTTTTCACCTTGCTGTAAAATCTGGCGTATCTATATTACCAGTAACTTTAGATGGTACATATAAGATGTTTGAGGCTAATGGAAATCGTATGAAACCAGCTCATGCAACATTAACAATTTCTAAGCCAATTACACCTGAAGAATATGCAAGTATGGATGCTAAAGAGTTAACCCAGCATACAAAAGATATTATTGCATCTCAATTACATAAGTAATAAAAAAAGTTTCAGCTTAAACAAGCTGAAACTTTTTTTATGCTGCGGGTAAGACATAAAACAGTACGCAGAAAAACATCATTGTACTACCGCCTAGTACGAAGAGATGCCAAATGGCATGATTGAACGGAAGCTTTTCCCAAAGGAAGAATATAGCTCCGACAGAATACAAAATGCCGCCTATTAATAGTAGTGAGAAGCCGTGACCGGTTAAATTTTCATAAAGGGGTTTAATGGCAACGATGATGAGCCAACCCATAATGATATAACATAATGTTGATGTTTTAATAAAGCGACGAACAAAGAAGATTTTGAAAATAATTCCACCAATCGCAAGGGTCCAAATAATTGCGAGTAAAGTCCAACCGAGCGGGCCACGCAGTGTAATGAGTAGAAATGGTGTATACGTGCCGGCAATTAATAAATATATGGCGGAGTGATCTAAAATGGTAAATAACTTTTCTACTTTTGGATGATGGATACTATGTAGCAGTGTAGAAAATAAGTATAGCAAGAACATGCTTACGCCATAAACGGTAAAACCAACAACAGCAGATGCTGTACCATGTTTGGAAGCATGAATAATTAATATGATTAAGGCAGGGATGCTTAAAATGGCACCGATACCATGGGTAATTGCATTCGCAATTTCTTCTTTTACAAATTGGGTCATTCTTGTAATTTTTTGCGTCATAATGTTAATCCCTTTCACTGTATTGAGATAAGTTATATTTTCCTTAACCATATCATATACAAAAGGAATAGAAAATGATATTTGTATAATTGATTTTATTTTTGAATTTTTTTGACAAAAGACAACGGA
>NZ_JBFUIN010000304.1:0-3881 GCF_056401855.1 Bacillus sp. P4_D3 | reverse complement strand
CTCTAGGACCGGTAGCACCAGTAGCGCCYGTGTTACCTCTAGGACCGGTAGCACCAGTAGCGCCTGTGTTACCTCTAGGACCRGTRGMACCAGTAGCGCCCGTGTTACCTCTAGGACCGGTAGCACCAGTAGCGCCCGTRTTACCTCTAGGTCCAGTAGGTCCAGTAGGTCCTCGACCGAACGAAGCTGAATTAACTAGGGTAGTTTGTAATTCGGCTATTAGTTTAAGGAGTTCTTGGAGTGTACACGGGTCAATTCGGAATAGCTTTGTAATGTATAGTATATAATTAATTAGGTTTTGAAGTTCAATAAATACAGCACTTGCTACGAAGGTTGGATTTTTTAATATAGTTATTAAGTTTTTAATGATGGCTAATCCTTGTGCTTTCAGAGCGGAAGTGGTGTCTAGTGAACAGATGAATTTGCTTAGTAGGTGCAATGTATCTATTAGATCCTCTATGTTTTTGGGAGATGGATTGGCGAAAAGTTTAGGGATTATTTTTATTAAATCGTTAATGATTGCGCGGAATGTTCTAATTTGCGCTTTAGTAATTGGGATTGTTGGGGTAGTTGGAATGCGTCCAGCGCTAGTTGGAAAGCACGGATTGGAGTATTTATTTTGATCGTCGTTAAAGCGAGACATTAAATCTCTCCTTTCTAATAAGAATGTGAACGAAACTCATCATAGTAGATGCAGGGAATGGTTAAATGGTCATCATGAAATTGATTGTTTCGAGAAAAAAATAAAAAAACGCCTTATTATAGGGCGTTTTTTTTATTTTCAGCATATTGATAATACCGTTTTAGTGAAATTTTTGATTTGAAGCCAACTAATTTTATGATCTCTGGCTCTGGGGTTTGTTTTTTTATTAGGCGTAAAATAAACGTGTTCCGGAAATGCTGTCCAGAAATGCCTTTACGTAAATTCGCTCTTGCTACTTCAAGTCGGATCATTTTTTGAATAGCGATTTCTGTTAGTGCTTTTGGTGCGTCGTTTTCATATACCCATCTGTATGTTCCGCGGTTAAAATCGAATGCGACAAACAACGGGTCATTACTATGATATTTAGGACGAACTGGTTCTGGAATACTTTTATAATATGTGTACAGTTGTTTTTTGTCTTCGGTTGCTAAGGGGATTGTTCTTTCTACTCCTGCGGTTGCCGGAATAGAAAGTGTATTAGTTTCAAAATGAACGTGATGCATAGTTAATGCTGTAAGCTCTTGTAAGGATAGTCCGTAGTCGATTAATAGACTTAAAATGGCAATGTTACGATCCATTAATAACGGACGAACAGGACGTTGTTTTTCTGAAAGTCCTTCTAATGAAGTGACTATATACTTTAATCTTTTTTCTTCCTCGCATGAAATGAAATCTTCATTACGCAATGCACGGTTTGGTTGAATAGTAATTTCCATATTCTTTAATGGATTTGGAATGTTAAGAAAATGATGCATTCTATTTAATACAATAAATACACGATGCATTGTTTTCTCAGAGTAGTGTCGATTCTTTTTTAAGTCTGAAAAGTAATCTTCATAGTCTTTTGTACAAAGTGTTGCCCATATATTACTGGAAGGGAGCTTTTTGTTTTTTTCTAACCAATGTCCAAAATCTTCAATGTCATAAACATAACGTTTAATGGTTGAAGACTTTCGGCCTTTATTCAATAAAAAAATAGAAAAGGCTTGTATTGTATCATGGAATTCCGTTGTTTCCATAGTCCCACCACCTTGATTATTTCTTATATTATAGCAAACTTTTCTGAAAATAGGCATTTGCAAGAGGGACTGGAATAATAATATTTGGTGAGTGGATAAAATGAGGTGATTGTATGGAACAATCGATGCGTAAGAAAAATAACAATCAAATTAATATTGTATTAAACCATCGAAAGAAAATTTCGTTACCGGCACCAGAAAATAAAACGGTAATTTCAAGTGAAACCACTACTAAACATGAGATGTTGCAGAGAATTGAAGAAGAGATGGGAAAACTTGTTGGGATGGATGATATAAAAAAGATAATAAAAGAAATTTATGCTTGGATTTATGTAAACAAAAAAAGGCAAGAGGTGGGGTTGAAGTCTGAGAAGCAAGTGCTTCACATGTTATTTAGGGGGAATCCGGGTACTGGGAAGACAACCGTTGCTAGAATGATAGGGAAATTGTTGTTTGAGATGAATATTTTATCGAAGGGGCATTTAGTTGAAGCTGAACGTGCTGATCTTGTAGGTGAGTATATCGGTCATACAGCGCAGAAGACAAGAGATTTAATAAAGAAGGCTATGGGAGGGATTTTATTTATTGATGAGGCGTATTCATTAGCGCGGGGTGGAGAGAAGGATTTTGGGAAGGAAGCTATTGATACACTTGTGAAGCATATGGAAGATAAGCAGCACGGTTTTGTATTAATTTTAGCTGGATATTCAAGAGAGATGAATCATTTTCTTTCATTAAATCCAGGATTACAATCTCGTTTTCCGTTTATTATTGAATTTGCGGATTACTCGGTAAATCAGTTGTTGGAAATTGGAAAGAGAATGTATGAAGAGCGTGAATATCAGTTATCGAAAGAAGCAGAGTGGAAATTTAGAGATCATTTACATGCGGTCAAGTATTCGTCACAAATTACATCATTTAGTAATGGGCGATACGTACGGAATATTGTTGAAAAATCAATTCGCACACAAGCTATGCGATTGTTACAAGAGGATACGTATGATAAATATGATTTAATTGGGATATCAAGTATGGATTTGATGCTTGAAGAGGAGACGCACAGTACGTAAACTGTGCGTCTGTTTTTTGATGTATAAGTACGTTACTCTTTTTTCGCTTTTTCTTGGTAAGATTTATGGGAGCGTTCCATTTTAGCGCTTTTTTCGTGTGCTGAATTAGGATCGTGTGTAATTTGGTCTACTGAGCTTTTTTGAGCACCTTTATTAACATGGTTTGTCATTTGTATTCACCTCGCTTTAAAAGTTAGTATGAACATTATGTAAAGAAAAACTCGTTAGAAAAGAAAAACCTCTTTACGATATGTAAAGAGGTTAGAGCGCTATTTATGCATTGAACGTTCCTTTGTATCAATACGTCTATGCGGTAAATGCCATTTGTAATGAATAGAAATCATGCGGAAGCAAACAATTAAAATGAATAAGGTGTATAGAGCCCAATCGCTAACGATAATTTTAGCGCCAATTAAGAACCCTGCTAAAATCGTCCAAAACGCATATACGTCAGCTCGAAGGACAAGAGGCTTTCTGCGAGCTAAAAGGTCGCGAATAATACCGCCGCCGATGCCTGTTAAAACAGCAGCTACGATTGTAGCGCTGATTGGTAAATCTAGTTTTTGAGCATATAGTGCTCCTTGTACAGCGAATGCTGATAAACCGATGGCGTCCGTGATGTTTTCCCACTTTTTCCAATGTCTAATTAATTTATTTGGAAAAAGAAAAATAATCGTCATTGATAATAGTGCGATTTGGAATAACATGTCTTGTTGCCAAAATGCGACGATTGGATAACCGATTAATAAATTACGAAGGGCACCTCCCCCAAATGCGGTTGCCATTCCTAAAATATATACCCCGAAAATATCATAATCTTCTTCCATTGCAACAATGGCTCCGCTTAGTGCGAAGGCGATTGTGCCTATGATGCTAAAAATCTCCCATGCCATGAATTTTCTCCCCCGCTAACTAGATGAAATATGCTTCCTCTGCTATTATATTAGAAGGTTTAAATTTCGAAAAGGATGAGTGAACATATTTGATGGAAGAAAAAGAAAAAGTCATATTAGTTGGCTGTCAATTGTCGCAAGATGATKATGAAAAATTTATGCATTCCATGAAAGAACTGGCATCGCTAGCAAAGAC
>NZ_JBFUIN010000303.1:0-3888 GCF_056401855.1 Bacillus sp. P4_D3 | reverse complement strand
GTTTGCATTTGTTCTATGTCGTTTTTATATTGTTCTTTCACTTCATATACGTTCTTTTTGTATACGATACTTGCTTTTTCACTGTCTCCTCCATTACCCGTACCGCCACCGGTATCACCATCCCCAGTAGTCGGCTCATCTTTCTTAAAATCAATAACTTTACTAACGACCGCTGTCGACTCCGCTCTCGTTAACGTTTGTTTCGGTTTAAACGTCCCATCTGGATACCCTGAAATAATTTTTGCTTGAATTAATGCAGCTATTAATTTAGGATTTTTCGTAAATTCACCTTTATCTCCAAATTTTATTTCTTCATTTACTTCCTTTAACTTCAACACTTTCGCAATAATGATCGCCATTTCTTCCCTTGGAATTTCTTGCTCTGGTTTGAAGCTATCTCCGTATTCTTTCTTTTCAATAATCCCTTCTTTTATCGCTGTTTCGACGTACTGATTTGACCACTTACTTTTCGGTACATCTTTAAATGTCTCTTGATCTTTTACAATCTTATAGCCTTGTTGCAGCACAATCATAGCTAAAAATTGTTCTCTCGTTAAGCGATCTTCTGGACCAAAGATTCCGTTCCCCTTACCAGATACAATCTTCAACTCTTTTAATCTCTTTATATCTTTATATGCCCAGTAGGAAGGTGGTACATCGTCAAATACATATCCATAATCAAGTAATTTAACGATGACTGCTGTCGACTCCGCTCTCGTTAATGTTTGTTTCGGTTTGAACGTTCCGTCTGGATATCCTGAAATGACTTTTGCATTTACTAATGCAGCTATCAATTTAGGATTTTTCGTAAATTCACCTTTATCTCCAAATTTTATTTCCTCATCTACCTCTTTTAATTTTAAAACCTTTGCGATAATAATCGCCATTTCTTCTCTTGAAATTTCTTGCTCTGGCTTAAAGTTATCTCCGTATTCTTTCTTCTCGATAATTTCTTCTTTTATCGCTGTTTCAACGTACTGATTTGACCACTTACTTTTTGGTACATCTTTAAACGTCTCTTGATCTTTTACAATCTTATAACCTTGCTGTAGCACGACCATCGATAAAAATTGTTCTCTCGTTAAGCGATCTTCTGGACCAAATAGCCCGTCTCCCTTACCAGATACAATCTTTAACTCTTTTAATCTCTTTATATCTTTATATGCCCAATAAGAAGGTGATACATCCTTGAATACAAACTCATTTGTATTCTCAGCTGCACTATTAAACTGATTTGTTTTTTTATTTACCTCGTTAGCAGCATACGCTATTGCACCATCAAATATCACTGTTATAAATAGTACAAACAGTATACTCAATTGCGCTACTTTTTTAAGCCAATTTTTCATCCCGTATTCCCCTTTTGCATTCAAAATAAAATAAAGATAACCGCATCGAATTATTCATCAATTGTTGAAAGAACAGTTTCTATGTTTATACCGTCTCCAACCTTTTTAATGAATGATTTTCCAATATTTAAATCTCCTGAGATTTTAGGTAACAATAAATAATCAAGCCATACCGTTTCCCCTGATTGAATAGAATTAACAACTCGCTTCAACTCTGTTCCTGGTGTATAAACAAAGTTTTTCTTGTCCGCTTCATTTAACTCTACATGTAAATCATAAATAACGTTTGGCGATTTATTTTCAATTCCTACCTTGACTACATATGGAAGACCTTTATATGCTTTTTTATCTACTTTAATATGCATCTTCACTCCATCTTCCCCGTACACTTCAATTGGCTTAGCTGTTTTAAACTCGGCAGAAAGTGGCTCATCAAACGGGTATAATGTAGATGAGAAATTAGCACCTAAATGATATTCACCTTTTTTATCTCCACGAATATACCACTCAGCTTTCTTAACCTCATTTCCACCTATCGCTCCTAAATGGATTGTTTCACTTTGTTTTTCGGAAATCGGAGCTAAACTTAATCCTTCTGGTAACTTTAGCGATATATTTGTATTTGTTAATTCAAATGGCTCATCCGCAAAACTTTGAATCATCACTTCCACTTTAAAGAACTCTTTCAACCAACTTACTTTTCCTGGAACTACCATATATCCAACTGCAGGAGGAGCTTCTTTTTCTTGGAAACGCTCATTTTGAATAACAACTGGGTACACATTAACCTCACTTGCACCACTACCAATCGACACATTTAAATTACCTTGTATAATCTTCCCTACATTATTAATGATGTAATCAACTTTTTTATCCTCATTATCTATTTTCAAATGCAGTTCAAACTTATACACATGGCGATTATCCGGATGATTGACATCAATACCTGCCTTCTCTATTTCCTCTTTTGACATTTGTGTTACGTTCATCTTCCCATCAAATAACTGTGAAGGTTCTAGTATGACTTTCTGCTTCGTCCGCTCATCATTCTTTACAACTACGTCTACAGAAACGGGTTTATATCCTTTCTTATAAACGTATACTTTATAAGCACCTTCTTGTGGTTTTAACGATAAAGTACCATTACTACCTGTTATTAACTTTTGTTTATTTTCTTTCGAATCTTCTAACACAACATTAACACTATCCATTCCGCGTCCATTTCCATCTTGTACTTCTAGTAATAAACCAGTCTCTTTCTCTGTTACTTCAACAGGAATATTCAAACTTTGTTTATCTTTCGTTATCGTAACAGTTGCAGTTCCTTTTTTATCTTGAGCTATCAACTTCCCAGAAGCGTCTACTTCTACAACAGATGAATTAGAAGATTTAAAATTCACACTTTTCGTAACATCTTTCAGCGAACCATCTTCATATAAACCTGTAACTTTTAGTTCATATACTTCTTTCGTTTTTAATGCAATTTTCTTCGTACCAACTTGTAATGCAACGAGTGGATTCTCTACTTTTACTTTCACTTCCTTTTTTATATCTCTTACAGATACTGTAATAATAGATTCTCCTTCTTTTTGAGCTACAATATTTCCAAACTTATCAACTTTCACGTTATCATTGTTACTAGAAAATGTTGCTTCATTATTAATTGATGAACGGTAATCCTCTTCGTAAACTCCTGTTACTTGCAACTTTTTCGTACCGTTAATAGGCAACGTTATATTTGATGCTTCAAATTCAATGTCTTTCAGGCCATTTTCAACATATATCGGTACACGCATCTCACGCCCTTTATAATTAACAACAAGTGTCGCTTGTCCCTGTTTAAGGCCTCTAATCTCTCCATTCCCTGCAATTTCAGCTATGTTTCCATCATTTATCCAAAAGTCTGTTTGATCTGTGACATCTTTTTCACCATCATTATATTTTGCTTTTACTACAATTTTATCTTTAGTGCCTTCCTTTAATGTAAATTGATTTTTGTTTACAACAACTTCTTTTTCTTTTTCTTTCACCTCAACCAATACTTCAGTAGTGTAGTCTTTATAGGTGATTTTCAAAGTCGATTGACCTTCTTTTTTTCCCAATAGGTATGCGTTATCTTTGCCCAATTCTAAAACTTCAGGATTTGTTGAAACCATTTGGATACTTTTGTGATCCAGTGTTGTCCACGATCCATTATCATACTGTGCTTGAACCCAATAATCAGTTTGTTCTCCTACCGATAGGTAACTATAATTAGAGTGATAGAAATTTAATTTAACAACTTTCCGGTTCGATTCTTTAACATTTATATTCAAGACCTTCTTAATGCCAGCATATTCTACAGTAACAGCTGCATTCCCAACACCTACCGCTTCCAAAGTTCTGTTGTCTCTTATTTTTACCACATCTTCATTAGAACTAATCATTTGTACTCCATAATATACTTCTTCTTTTTCGTTTCCCTCATAAACACTTTTAACCCTGACTGTAGTTTGCTCACCTTCAATCAAAGATGTATTCCCAGCTACCACTTCAATAT
>NZ_JBFUIN010000302.1:0-3889 GCF_056401855.1 Bacillus sp. P4_D3 | reverse complement strand
ATTATAAAAAATGTGTAATGGAAAATGATGGAGGTTACCCAGAACCAAATACGTTTGATTGTGATAGTGGAAGAATTGAGGCGGTCTTCAATGATTTGATTAGTTTAACTGATGAAGACTTAAATATAAAGATGTTTTCTGAATTTGCCATACAAAAATTGATTCCCTTTGGTAGAGATCCTTTTGGAAATTTAATTTGTTTTGATTATCGACAGAACAAGAATGAACCAACAGTTATATTTTATAATCATGAAGAACAAAATGAGAGTGCAATTGAGCCAATTTGTAACACATTTACGGAATTGCTTAATAGATTGTATTATTAAAGTCAATATTACATAAAGAAAAGGGGGACAGATGAAATGAACGGTATAGGGAACTTAATTGAAAATAATGTTGAGACTTTGTTTCTTATCTTTGTAAGTATAATTGTACTGGTATTTCAAAGTATTGTCTTTGTAAGAATAGCAAGAGACTGGTTTAAGAGTAAGGATATAGAGAAGTTAAAAGAAGATAAACAGTATATTAAGAAGTTAACTATAGTATACATAGGAATTATGGTAATAGGTGCTATAACAAACTTACCTTTATTTGGATTTATATTGCTAGGTTTTATGTCTAACACTATTATATTAACGTCTTTAAAGATAGAATTGTCTGATACAAAGTCAAATCAGTTGAAGACTGTAAAGAACTCAAATTTCATGTTATGGTTTTTAATAAACGCTATGCACTTAGTATTATTCTTTATTGAGGGAATAAAACTAATTAAAAGTATTTAGGAGTAGACTTATGGATAACGATGTGACTTGAAGTACACTTCTCTTTCCTTATCACCTTTTCTATGTGAAGTATGCAATGCATTTGGTATAAGAGATATTAAACTAAGAGTCTTATAAATAAGAAAAGATGTAGAATAATCTACATCTTTTTTCGTATTACATATTCAAAAATTTATGTATAAGCTCCACGATGATGGAAATGGACTTTACTTATTAGGAGTATCCGGTCAATGTATACGAATGAAGGCTGGGTTTAGCACGAGGGAGAATGATATTACGTTCACATACAATTCGTATTGCCTGTCGCTCTTTATTCATAGACATATTGATATTGTAAAGGAGTATGAACATGACAAATAGAAATGATGCATATGGAGGGTTTATTGTATCTAGAAATGTTTTTAATGGGGTACCTATTCGATATAGTTTTCGAGAAGAAAGTTCTATTTCTCAATTAAATGGTTGGAACATCTTTTCAGAAGTGGATGATGATGAATATGTAAACAATCCAAAAAACTTTTGCATAATTAATGCAGAATCAATGTATTCAATTGCACCTCAAATGTTAGAAATATTTGAAGCACCATATGGTACAGACCTTTTTTGGGTATATGAAGATAGTGTACATGTTGGTTTTTACGATTTAGTGCAAGACTGTATGACAGATATAAATAAGATTTTAAATGTAATTTATTAAGGTCTTTTATAACTGTTTTACATGTGTAGTAATTAATTGAGGAAATTCAGAGGGATGGTGCGAGATGAGTAAAGTAGAATGGAGATTGCCAGATAAGCCTTTATTGCGAGAAAATGTAAAGAATGYGGAAAAGGAGTTGGGCATTCATTTCCCTTTAGATTATATAGAATGTGTAATGAAGAATAATGGAGCACATGTTAGCCCAGAAATATTTGAAGTTGAGGAGAAGAGAAAGGTTTTTGGGATATTACTAACTTATGATATGGATGATGATGAAAATATTATTGAGGTATTTCATGATTACAATGACACATTACCGAGAGCATTGGTTCCATTCGCATTTGACCCAGCAGGAAATTTAATTTGCTTTGATTATAAAAATCATAAAGAAGACCCAATTGTTGTCTTTTGGGAACATGAAGGTGCATGGGAAAAGGAAGTATTGATGGAAAGCGAAGGGATTACGGMWGARGAAGCAGAGGAAGTAGCGAGRGRAAATGTATTYTWTRTKGCTWATAAYTTTACGGAGTTTTTAAATAAGTTACATGATTAATAATATTATCCATATAAAATGGTTCGTATAAATGTAAGCAGCAATAAAAGGAGGGGGAATGATGGAATTGGAGCATCTAAAAAAAGATATTTGGTATGGAGAAGTTTCTAATCATACAATTGAAACTCTTAAGTCTAACTTAAGGGATAGTGCAACAGAGGCAGAATACTTTATTTTAATTAACGAATTGTTAAAGTTAGGTGATTTCTCCGTAAAGGGGTTACTAATTGAACTTATGAATAGTACTCGAAATGAGCTTGTTTTACATTTATGCACTAGACTATTTTGTTCAATAGCTACTCACGATGATTTATTAGAAACGAATAATTTGAAATTCCTTTCAAGTGCTTCAGAGGATGGAGTTCATAATTTTGTAGTAAGTGCTAGTGAAACTCTTTCATATCATGTAGTACCATATCTTCTAGCATTACTAGAAGAGTGGGAAGATACCTTTGTTGAAAAAGCTATTAGAAATGAACTTTCATGGATGCTTGGAATTGAGGACGAGTATTATGAAGTATCGTTAGAAGAATTTAATGAAGCTTATTCTAGTTTTATCGAAAATAACGATACGCAAGAATACTATTATCGTAATAGACTATCTTTTCCTGGAGATTTGGCAAAGGAGTTAGTTTCGGAAGTTATGAGTTCTTTAAGAGATAGAACTACTTATAATGTTGTTATTATACCTTCCGTTTTATCAATTTGGAGTGGAATCAAATGTCCTATTCAATACGATACGATAATAACAAATGAAAAAAATAGAGAGCTGATGTCATATATTGATGTTCTAACAAAGAAAGAATGGAAGATTGGTAAAAAGTATTTTTATGGACATGTAGTTGTATAAGAAAACGATATATGTGACGAATATAAAACATTCTATGGCACCCTGTTAAGGAGTGATTTTGACTATAACGGAAAGCTTTGATTGTTGCTTCGAGGTGAATAAAGTTGGAAAATAAGATGGATGTACTCAGTAAAAAATATGTATTAGAGCATGGAATAAATTTTGATGAGGAACTATGGTTTACCTCATCCAGTGATGAAGTGTTAGATAAGCCAGAAGATAAGAATGGGAAACCTTTTACTGGTTTAGCTTATGAGTTATATGAAAATGGCAACCTAGCGTATTATTGTTACTATAAGGATGGTTTTAAAGAAGGTAATTATGTTAAGTTTCATCAGAGCGGAAAAGTGAAAGCTGCGGATTACATGATAAAAGGACAGACAAGAGGAATACGGAAAATTTGGTATGAATGCGAAGTACTCAAATATGAAGGAGAATTTAAGTTTGGCATTTGCTTAAAGTATACCGAATGGGATAAACAAGGGAATATAATTAGAAAAAAAGTTGCACCGACAAAAGAGGAGATAGAACTAATTACCCGATGCTCTAAATGAGAAGGAAATCCATTAATGTAAAAAATTACAATATATTATTAGTAACATATAGAACAGTTTGTAAAATTACTTAAGAGTAAATAACAGTGGAGTGATGGAACTTGGTGAGAAAAGTAGAATGGCAATTTGCTGATGAAGCTGTAAATGAAGATCTTGTGAGAGAGATTAGTAATAAAATAGGTTTTAAATTTCCAATTGATTATATAAAATGTGTAGCTGTAAATAATGGTGCCAATGTAGAGCCAGAATTATTTAATGTGAATAATCACGAAAGAGTTTTCGGTACTTTATTATCTTTTAATGAAAATAGTGATGAATATATAGTTGATGTATATAGTGACTTTATTGATACATTGCCTAAAGAATTATTTCCTTTTGCATTTGACCCAGCAGGAAATTTAATTTGCTTTGATTATAAAAATCATGAAGAAAATCCGATTGTTGTCTTTTGGG
>NZ_JBFUIN010000301.1:0-3891 GCF_056401855.1 Bacillus sp. P4_D3 | reverse complement strand
ATGTAATCACCTATAGTGTAACAAAGAAAAGAAGGAAATACTACGTACATTTCAATTGACATTTTTAGAAAGAGAGAATATCATACTGATAAAACCGATAAGAAAAAGGGGAATTTTTATGGGAACAGAATTTAATGGTTTATTTGATGAATGGGCTCATACGTACGACTCATTTGTACAAGGCGAAGATATACAATATAAAGAAGTTTTCGCCCATTATGAGGACATTTTAGAGGATGTAGTTAACAAGTCATTTGGCAACGTATTAGAATTCGGTGTTGGTACTGGCAATTTAACAAATAAATTATTACTTGCTGGTCGCACAGTTTACGGTATAGAACCGTCACGCGAAATGCGTACAATTGCAAAAGAGAAATTACCAAAAGAGTTTTCAATTACGGAGGGTGATTTTCTTTCATTTGAAGTCCAAAATTCAATCGATACTATTGTGAGCACTTACGCATTTCATCATTTAACAGATGAAGAAAAAGACGTAGCAATTGCGAAGTATAGTCAATTGCTAAACAAAGGTGGTAAAATAGTGTTTGCTGATACGATATTTGCAGATCAAGATGCATATGATAAAACTGTCGAAGTAGCAAAACAAAGAGGTTTTCATCAGTTAGCAAACGATTTGCAAACAGAATACTATACACGTATTCCGATCATGCAATCTATTTTTGAAAACAATGGCTTCCACGTAACGTTTACGAGATTAAATCATTTCGTTTGGGTAGTGGAGGCAACTAAGCAATAGAAAGAGGGATTAGATTGAGAATTGCTGTAATTGGAGCAATGGAAGAAGAAGTACGTATTTTACGTGACAAACTAGAACAAGCAGAAACAGAAACTGTTGCAGGTTCTGAATTTACGAAAGGGCTATTGGCAGGACATGAAGTAATCTTGCTAAAGTCTGGTATTGGTAAAGTAAATGCAGCGATGTCAACGACAATTTTATTAGAAAAATATAAGCCTGAAAAAGTAATTAATACTGGTTCAGCTGGTGGATTCCATCACTCTCTAAATGTTGGTGATGTAGTTATTTCAACAGAAGTTCGTCACCATGACGTAGATGTAACAGCATTTAACTACGAATATGGTCAAGTGCCAGGAATGCCACCTGGATTTAAAGCTGATGAGGCATTAGTTGCATTAGCTGAGAAATGTATGCAGGCAGAAGAAAATATTCAAGTTGTAAAAGGTATGATTGCAACAGGTGATTCATTTATGAGTGATCCGAACCGTGTTGCAGCAATTCGTGATAAATTTGAAGATCTTTATGCAGTAGAAATGGAAGCAGCAGCTGTTGCGCAAGTATGCCACCAATATGAAGTTCCATTTGTTATTATTCGTGCACTTTCTGATATTGCTGGTAAAGAATCAAATGTTTCATTTGATCAATTTTTAGATCAAGCAGCTCTTCATTCTACAAACTTTATCGTAAAGGTACTAGAAGAGTTAAAGTAATGTAACAAAAAGGCAACTGTCTCATATAAAGAAAATACATACAGTTGCCTTTTCTTTATTGGCAAATAAGGGGGAGAACACGATGAATGTATATCGTGGAGTTCATGAGTTGATTGGCCATACACCAATCGTAGAAATTACTCGTTTTTCACTTCCGAAAGGAGTCCGTTTATTTGCAAAGCTTGAATTTTACAACCCAGGCGGAAGCGTTAAGGATCGTTTAGGAAGAGAATTAATCGAAGATGCGTTAGAAAAAGGGCTTGTTGCAGAGGGCGGAACAATCATTGAACCGACGGCTGGAAATACCGGCATTGGACTGGCACTTGCAGCGTTAGAACATGATTTACGCGTCATTGTTTGTGTACCAGAGAAATTTAGTATTGAAAAACAAGAATTAATGAAAGCGCTAGGTGCAAAGGTTGTGCATACACCGACTGAGCAAGGAATGACCGGCGCAATTGCAAAGGCAAAAGAATTAGTAAAGGAAATACCAAATTCATACTCTCCAAGTCAGTTTGCTAATGAAGCAAACCCTCGTGCTTATTTCAAAACACTAGGTCCTGAACTTTGGGACGCACTGAATGGAGAGATTAACATATTTGTTGCGGGTGCAGGAACTGGCGGTACGTTTATGGGAACTGCGTCTTATTTAAAAGAAAAAAATATTGATATTAAAACGGTTATTGTAGAACCAGAAGGATCTATTTTAAATGGCGGCAAAGCTGGTTCACATGAAACAGAAGGTATTGGTCTTGAATTCATTCCACCATTTTTAAAAACATCTTATTTTGATGAAATTCATACAATTTCTGATCGAAATGCATTTTTACGAGTGAAAGAATTAGCGAAAAAGGAAGGCCTTCTCGTTGGGAGCTCTTCAGGAGCAGCATTTCATGCAAGCTTACTTGAGGCAGAGAAAGCAGCACCAGGTACAAATATTGTAACGATTTTTCCTGATAGTAGTGAGCGCTATTTAAGTAAAGACATATACAAAGGATGGGAATAAAAAATGAGAGCAAAGACAAAGTTAATTCATGGTATTCGCATAGGAGAACCTTCAACTGGATCTGTAAACGTACCGATCTATCAAACGAGTACGTACAAACAAGAAGCAGTTGGTAAGCACCAAGGATATGAATATTCTAGAACTGGTAATCCAACTCGTTCAGCTTTAGAAGAAATGATTGCAGTGTTAGAAAATGGTCATGCAGGATTTGCATTTGGTTCAGGGATGGCAGCTATTACAGCAACTATTATGCTATTCTCAAAAGGAGATCATGTCATTTTAACAGATGATGTTTATGGCGGGACGTACCGCGTTATTACAAAAGTACTAAACCGTTTCGGCATTGAGCATACATTTGTAGATACAACAAACCTAGAGGAAGTTGTAGAAGCGATTCGTCCAAATACGAAAGCGATTTATGTGGAAACACCAACGAACCCATTACTAAAAATTACTGATATTAAGAAAATATCTACTCTTGCTAAAGAGAAAGATGTATTAACAATTATTGATAACACATTCATGACGCCATATTGGCAGTCGCCAATCTCTTTAGGAGCAGACATTGTACTTCATAGTGCAACGAAATATTTAGGAGGACATAGTGACGTAGTTGCAGGCCTAGTAGTTGTAAATAGCCCGCAATTAGCAGAAGACCTTCACTTTGTACAAAACTCAACAGGAGGTATTCTTGGCCCACAAGATAGCTTCTTACTACTTCGCGGTTTAAAAACATTAGGAATTCGTATGGAAGAACATGAAACGAATTCACGCGCCATTGCTGAGTTTTTAAATAACCATCCAAAAGTAAATAAAGTATATTACCCAGGTCTTGCATCACATCAAAATCATGAATTAGCAACAGAACAAGCAAATGGATTTGGGGCTATTATTTCATTTGATGTAGATAGTGAAGAAACATTAAATAAAGTACTTGAGAAATTACAATACTTTACACTTGCTGAAAGCTTAGGAGCAGTAGAAAGTTTAATTTCTATCCCATCTCAAATGACACATGCATCAATCCCAGCAGATCGCCGCAAAGAGTTAGGAATTACAGATACATTAATTCGTATTTCAGTCGGTATTGAAGATGGTGAAGATTTAATTGAAGATTTAGCACAAGCGCTAGCATAGTCAACTACCCCCGCTGAGATGAAGCGTTTCAGTGGGGGCTTTGAGTTAGAACTCTAGGTCTTTTCGTCTATCGCTAGACAGTTTGACGCTCTAGTATTCATGCCACCTTACGGTAACACCCCAAGTAAGTTTTTGGTCGGTACTGGCAACGAACGATTGTTTTCCCACTTGCACCACCCTTTCGAAAAAGAGCAATTCTTCCTTGTGGAAGAAGCCACCACTCAGATGAATCCGGCGTGTGCTACAAGCCCCGACAAGTCGAGTACACATGGATGGTTGAC
>NZ_JBFUIN010000300.1:0-3938 GCF_056401855.1 Bacillus sp. P4_D3 | reverse complement strand
TTTTCATATGTATTATATTAGTGGCTTCTGTTTTGCAAACAAGTACAGGTTTTGGCTTTTCCATAATGGCAACACCTTTCTTACTAATGTTATTCTTACCACAAGAAGCTATACAAATAAACATTATTTTATCATTAATTATTTCAATATCACTCATTTGGAAAATAAGAATGGACATTGACTTTATTCTACTGARAAGATTAACTTTTGGAAGTATAGTTGGTGTACCTTTTGGTATTTTAATCTTCACTTCTATTAACATAAACGCTTTTAAATTAGCAATCAGCATCCTGCTCTTAATCTTAACATTGATGCTGATATGTAACTTTAAGATTAAATCAACACAATCTAGGGATTTCGTAGTTGGTGGCTTATCAGGCCTTTTAACGACAAGTATCGGCATGCCAGGACCTCCCTTGTTACTATACTTTACAGGAACTGATACTGAAAAAGGGAAGTTAAGAGCAACTACTTTGGCTTTTTATCTGTTTATATATTTCATTAGTCTCATAACTCAAATACTCTTTACTGGAACGAACAGAACAATTTGGGAATCAAGTTTTTATGCAATTCCAATCATATTTCTAGGTTTGTTTATAGGCCAAATTATTTTTAAATGGCTTAATCAACGGATTTTTAAAATATTTACATATATCCTTTTGAGTTGCACAGGTATTTATCTCCTTATTGAAAGTTTGAATTTGTTATAAATAAGTTTTTCAAATTAGAAGGTGCTTTAGAGTGTGCAATAACATAGATCTAAACGAATTTATTGGTGTATTTTTAAGTGCCGTGGAGTATTTTACACCAAAAATTAAACAAATTTTTTTAACCCCGTCTTAAAATCAGAACGGGGTTATACGTGTTTTAAGTTTTTAAATTAAATAACTTTATTGTCAGTTTACAATTAGTAATCCCACTGATGATTCTTTCATGAGAAGAATATTTTAAAGCTACAAGTTCATCAATAGAATACTCACTAAACCATAAAAAGCGGCTATTAGGCCGCTTTTTACATTAAATATTTTATAAAGCAAAGACCTGAACTTACTATCACGAATATATTAAAGAATAAGAAAAATCCTTTTTCAAAATCTGTATACTTTTCTACTTTTACTCCGCGTTTTTTTAACTCCATAATAATCATTGCAATTTCTTGTGCATACTCAATACTTCCAAATTGTATATAGCTGTTATTATATTTAATCTCAAAGACATTTTTCATTTTTTTATGTTGCGAAATAGATTGTATATCTTCTATTGGCATGCTATGTTCATTTGTTTTTTTAAAATAACAATCTAATCCTTTCATGATCACTCTTTTATTTGTTAAAACGATATAATAATAAAAAGTAGCTCCTACGTAATATATATTTGGTATTACTTTATTATTTGCCATATATCCTTCGTCTACTAACAGTTCCTTCTCAACTTCTTCACCAGCTTGTAATTCATTGCGAATTGACTCTTCTAACATTTGTAAAGTTAATTTTTTTAATAACTCTCCATTTCCCACATAATACTTATCTATATTTATAGAATCATTCGCTTCTTTCTCTAAACTTGTAATTTCTTCTTCTGAATATTGGAGCTCATTTAACATCGATAATAATCTTTTATCCATATTACACACTCCCCTTCCACAGTTTTTGAAGTTTTTTCTTCCCCCGAGAAATTCGGTTGTATATATAATCCGCTGTTACTTTTAATTCTTTTGCAATATCGTCAATGGAATGCCCATCAATATACCTCTTTAAAAAGATATATCGATCCTTTTTATTTAAATCTTGCACTATTTCCATAATCTCTTCTTCTTGTTCTATTTCATAACTATCATGGATACCTTTATCTATTTCTGCGTCTTTATCCATTTTGTTCTCTCTATATACTTTCTTTTTATATTCCAATGCCTTTAATTTAGTAATACCAATCATCCAAGATTTTAAGTTTCCCTTTTCTATATCAAATTGGTCGATATTAAACCAAATGACAGTAAATACATCGTTATAACAATCCTCTACATATTGTTTCTCAATAGGGGTACTTAATGATTTATGAATAATGTATAAAACTAATTTTCCATATTGATCAATGACTTCTTTCAAAGCATCTTGATCACGTTTTTTCATAGCTATAAYTAAATCCTCTTCAGAATCGAAAATCATAAACATCTTCCTTCCTCAGTTCCCCTTTAGCAGCTGCTTTTACTTACTATTGGCATTTCATTCTCATTTTCTATCACTTTTGTAAAAATTTATTAATTTTTATTTTCATTTTATATAATAACAAATAAAAACCGAAGTTGAGAAAGCGAGTCCTACTTTCTTAGCTTCGGTTTTTTATTTGATTTTATTACTTAAACTAACTTCTCACCACATACTGTTTTTATATTTTTAAAGTAGTGAAGGTTTTCATTACCTTCACCTTCATCAAACAAATTGAGCTGTTTCATAATTTCAACAGCAAATTCAACATACGCAGATCCTACTGCTGTTATGACTTTCCCATCCACAGTTACATCTTTATTTTGTTTATATTCCCATTCATGTAAATGTGCTAAGTGTTTTTCATCTAGAGTTAATGATGTTGAGAATTTCTTCTTATTAAGCACTCCGGCTGCATGTAGTAGAGCTGTCCCTGCACAAATGCCTGCTATCCATTTATTTTGCTTATGTAATTCTTTCACGATAGATAACAGTTGTTCATTTTCTAAATGGCGAAAAATATGCCCTCCTGGTACAATAAACACTTCGTAATCCACTACTTCAATATTCTCTATAGAGACATGTGGTTGACACAAAAATCCGCCTTCTCCTGTAACTGTTTTTCCGTCTACAGTTGCTGTTATTATTTCGAATTCCTTACTTGTCAAAAATAAACTCGCTATATTCACTTCAAATTCTGCAAATCCATCAAATAAAAAGATTAAAGCTTTCTTCATTTTATCCCCTCCCTCTCTAACCAATTCGAAAACAAATACATTTCTCCTCCAAAAAAAGACAAACCCACATCTCAGGTTTGTCTTTTCAATCATTTTTTATTTAATCCTTTYTCACTCAAAAACTCTTTCATATGCATTCTCTTCTCTTTTGACATAAATGTGCTCATTGATTCCGTCCATGTTACGTTTTTTTGATTTGACGATCTTTCTTTGTAATACGCACTCATCGTTTCATCATATTCGTTTAATAATTCATCATATTTCTTTTCATCGTATCCATTTTCATGAAGAATCGCTGCTACTGGTAAACGTGGCTTAACTCCATGATCTTCATCTGGTACGCCGACTGTCATTCCGAATACCGGATATACTTTATCCGGTAAATGAAGCAATTCACTCACTTCTTTCGGGTTATTACGAATTCCGCCAATATAACAAATGCCGTATCCTAATGATTCAGCTGCAAGTGCTAAGTTTTGTGCAAATAATGAGGCATCTACTGTCGCTACAATAAAGTCCTCTACTCCCTCATGTTTAATTTCTGTTCCATGTTTCTCACATGCGGTTTCTAGACGTTTTAAATCCGCACAGCATACAAAGAATGCTGCACAGTCTTTCACATGACGATTCCCGGATAATTCAGCTAGTTTAGCCTTTAGTTCTTGATCTGTTACATATATAAGAGAATACGCCTGTACAAAATGTGAGGAAGCCGCATGTTGAGCAGCTTGCACTATTCTTTCTACTATCTCTTTTGAAATTGGTTCTTCTTTATATTTACGAACTGAAACGTGTTGCTCCATTTTATGTATCATCTCATTCATGAAAATCACTCCTTCTTTCTCTTCATAATGAAAAATTAACATATCTTTTTCATTATTCACAACTTATAAGCACAAAAAGAGCAATTCTTTTCGAATTACTCTTTTTTAATGTCTATTAATACGGTATATGAAATTATATCGGTCGTTTCGACAAAGGATATCGACTTATCAAC
>NZ_JBFUIN010000299.1:0-3951 GCF_056401855.1 Bacillus sp. P4_D3 | reverse complement strand
GAATGGGGGGTTATATTATGGCGAATAAAGTACCGTTTTCGTTCATAGTAGTTATTGGATTAATGTTATTTGCACTATTTTTTGGAGCAGGAAATTTAATTTTCCCAGCTATGCTAGGTCAATCGGCAGGAGAGAATGTATGGATTGCTAACGCTGGATTTTTAGTAACAGGAGTAGGTTTACCATTACTAGGTGTATTAGCATTTGGTTTTTCAGGTAAAGATGATTTACAGTCATTAGCAAGTCGTGCTCACCCAGTGTTTGGGATTGTGTTTACAACAGTTTTATACTTAGCAATCGGTCCGTTATTTGCAATACCAAGAACAGGAAATGTTTCTTATGAAATTGGTCTTAAGCCTTTTATGCCAGAGGGATTAGGTTCTACACCTTTAATTCTTTTCACAATTATATTCTTTAGCATCACTTGTTTTTTTTCGCTAAATCCTGCGAAAATTGTCGATATTGTTGGGAAAATATTAACGCCAATTAAATTGACATTCATCGGTATTTTAGTAATCGTTGCTTTTATTCATCCGATTGGAGATATGCAAGCACCAGTGGAAGCTTATACATCACATGCATTCTTTAAAGGATTCCAAGAAGGATACTTAACGATGGACACGCTTGCATCATTCGTATTCGGAATCATCATCATTAATGCAATTAAAGAAAAAGGTGCGAAAACGAAAACACAAATTATGGTTGTTTGTGCAAAAGCAACACTGATCGCTGCATCTATTTTAGCAATTATTTATACAGCTCTTTCTTATATGGGAGCTTCAAGCGTTGCGAAGCTTGGACATTTAGAAAACGGCGGAGAAGTATTAGCAAAAGTTTCTAACTACTATTTCGGATCATATGGCGGAGTATTATTAGGGTTAATGATTACAGTTGCTTGTTTAACAACAAGTGTGGGACTTGTATCAGCATGCTCTTCATTCTTCCATAAGTTATTTCCAAATGTTCCTTACAAAGCAATTGCAATTACGTTATGTGTGTTTAGTGCTATTGTTGCAAATGTTGGATTAACGCAATTAATCGCAGTTTCTGTTCCAGTATTAACAGCAATTTATCCACTAGCAATCGTGTTGATTTTCTTAACATTCTTCCACTCATTATTCAAAGGAAGAGCTGAAGTTTATCAAGTGAGTTTAATCGTAACGTTTATCATCAGCTTATTTGATGGATTAAGTGCAGCTGGAGTTAACATTGAAGTAGTAAGCCGTGTGTTCACTAAATTCCTTCCGATGCAGGAAGTAGGATTAGGCTGGATCTTCCCAGCGATTATCGGTGGATTTATCGGATATGGCATTAGCATTTTAAAAGCGAAAAATCAAGTTCAACCAGCAGCTAGTGCGAATAAGAAAATAGGTTGAATTTAAAAAGTTATAGAATTTGATTCTATAACTTTTTTTGTTACTATTAATAATGAGAAAAAATAAAGTAGTAGGGGAAATGAAATGAAAAAAACAATTGATCATATCGGCATCGCAGTTCGTGATATAGATAGTACGATACATTTTTATAAAAAGGTTTTATCAGGAACTTTAATAGATCGATACGTAAGTGAAGCACCCGGTGTTGAAAGCGAAGTAGCTATTCTTGAAGTTGATGGTGATAGAATCGAATTACTTGCGCCAACGAATAATACAACTTCTCCAATAGCACGATTTATAAAGCAAAAAGGGAAAGGTGTCCATCATGTTGCGTATCGTGTAGATGATTTAGATGTAGCTTTAGAAGAATTAAAGGAACAAGGCATTCGAACGTTAGAGCATACCCTTCGAATTAATAAACATGGTAGACGATTAATTTATCTTAACCCAGCGGATACAGAGGGAACAATCATTGAGTATTGTGATTATCCGGAAGAGAAGTAAAGGAAGTTTATCCTTCAGAAAAGGTGTTACGTAATAACGTAACACCTTTTTAATTTGTGTATTTCTCTTTATATGGGAGTTTATTTCACATTTTTTTCACAAATGATTCACGATAACTTTTCTTCTTTAGAAACTTACATAAATATATTTTATGCTATAATGATAATCAACTTTAAAAATATTAGTAATATCTATGAAGGTAGCTACTATTATATTGGAAGTATAGAGGTGAGGAATAAATAGAGAGTGATACTAAATAGATCCTTATACTTAATCAGATTAATAGTTTATCAAGAAATAAAACTTGGGAAGTAAAAGTAATGAAAGTGTAGTGACGAAAAAGAAAGAAGTGAAATGATTGTGAAAGTAATGCGAAGGTTAGGGGCATGGCTATTAATAGCGTGCGTGTTTATCATATTGATACCAAAAAGCACATCTGCTCATGCGTATGTTGTGAAATCAAACCCTACTGAAAATGAAACGTTGAAGAAAGCACCATCTATTGTGAAAATTGAATTCGATGAGGACATACAAGTTTCAAGTTTTAATACATTGTTCGTAAGAGATACCTCCGGTAAAAGAGTAGATTTAAAAGATGCTCATATTGATAAGAAAAACAAAAAATTATTAGAAGCTGGGTTAAAAGAGAATCTCAAAAATGGTCTTTACTCTATTCAGTGGAAAGCTATTTCAGCTGACGGGCATCCGATTCAAGGAGTTATTCCATTCCGGATTGGATTAGCAGAAGCGGGAACAGATGATATACAAGTAGAAGAGATGGGCTATGTTCCGCAAATCGATATGATCATGGAACGTGGGGTTCTATATACAAGTTTCTCACTATTTTTAGGAGTTCTATTCTTTAATCTTATTATGTATAAAGGGAATGCAACCCCAGTTCAATCAAGGAGTAAGAGAATAATATGGATATCATTATTTGGGATATTTATTAGTTTACTATTCAATCTACCATTGCAGGCGAAAATAAATGCTGATGTTTCATGGTTAGAAGCATTCGATCCACTATTATTAAAAGAAACATTACAGCTATCTGTTTTTGGTTATGTATGGATAACTCAAATGGCTCTTATTAGTACGCTTATAATTGTTACATATTTTGCGGTGAAGCGTGAGAAGCTTTCGTCGTTTAAAGTATGGAGCATTCCAATTGTATTATTTATTGGGTTACTTGTTATGAAAGCCTTCAATAGTCATGCATATGGATTAAAGTTTAAAGAAATTGCTGTCGTTATGGACTTTCTACATTTATTCGCAGCTTCGTTATGGATTGGGGGGCTATCATCGATTGTTCTTCTTTTACGTAAAGCGGATGACAAGTGGACTATGTATTGGGATGCGATTAAGCGTTTTTCACCGTGGGCAACAGGTGCTGTCATAGTGATTTTATTAACGGGTCTTTTTAACGGTACATTTTTTATTCCCACGATCCATTCCCTATTTGATACGAAGTATGGATTGGCCTTATTAGCAAAGATACTTTTATTCGTGTGTATGGGGATATTGGGAATTATTCATTATGTGAAAGGGAGAATGCGAGCGCAGCAAAGGTTAGGAGCTACGGTGAAAGTAGAGTTTATCATTGGAATTATCGTTTTTGTAATCGTAGCCTTTATGACAAATGTACAAACCCCGCCGATGCCCCCTACTGGACCATATACAGAGAGTAAGCAATTAGATAATGGCTATGAACTTACTCTAAATGTAAGTCCTAATAAGGTAGGACAAAATACATTCCATATTACTTTAAAGGATGAGAACGGACAGCCTGTTACTGATATGGAACAAATTGTATTGACGACTCAATCGTTAGATATGAATATGGGCAAAGGTTCATTTAAAGTTTCGGTARTTACACCGGGAGAATATGAAACGGAAGGGATGTATATTAACATGACAGGAAACTGGAATATACATGTTCATGGATTAACAAAATCTCTTGATAGTTTCGATACAGATTTTAAATTTATTGTAGGCGGCAGATAAAGTGAATGTATATTCCAGTTTCCTGTCATGTTAATATACATCCCTTCCGTTTCATATTCTCCCGGTG
>NZ_JBFUIN010000298.1:0-3960 GCF_056401855.1 Bacillus sp. P4_D3 | reverse complement strand
AAATTCTCCAACAGCGTCTAATACGTCATATTGAAGTGAGGATTCTACAGATTCTTCAGTATTTTCTTTATAAAACATATCTTTTTCGTTATTTTTTGCAGTGAAATGCGCTTGTTCTAGAGKTGTTTCGTATGAAATAATAGCCTTCATTTTAATGCCCCCTTTATAAGTTTGTCTCTATTATATCAACTCTTGTGAAAAACTTCGAAGATTATATACATAAAGATAGTCCTTTTTCAAATAATAAATGTACCATCATTTGGAAAGAAGGCCGATGTATGAAGAAAGCAAAGTGGACTTTATTAGGCGGGTTAGCAACGTTTGTAGTAGCGATTGTACTTTATAAACTTATTGTGTTAGCTGGTGGCTATATGATGGATGAAAAGCAGCTTGTTTTCCACTCTTCATCACGTATCGTTGACCAGAAAGGAAAAGAAATTACGAAGTTATATGTGGAAAATAGAGAGCTCGTGCCGATCGAAGAAATTCCAAAGTACGTGCAGCAAGCATTTATTGCTGTGGAAGATTCGCGTTTTTATGAGCATCAAGGAATGGATTACCCTTCTATATTTCGGGCGCTTTATAAAGACGCTTTAGCTGGAGAGAAGGTAGAAGGCGGTAGTACAATTACGCAGCAACTAGCTAAAAATGTCTTTTTAACTCGCGAAAAAACATTTACGCGTAAATTGAAAGAGGTCGCAATTTCTCTTCAATTAGAGCAAAAATATACGAAGCAGCAAATTCTTGAAATGTACATGAACCATATTTATTTTGGTCACGGGGCATATGGTATTCAAGCGGCGGCTAAATTGTATTTTAATAAAAATGTAGAAGATTTAACAGTGGAAGAGGGAGCTATGCTTGCAGGGCTTCCGAAAGCGCCAAATGGCTATTCACCGTACTTATCTCCTGAGAAGAGTAAAGAGCGCCGTGATCTTGTTTTGTCACTTATGCATAAACAAGGCTATTTAACAGCGGAAGATAGTGTTCGTTACCAAGGAAAAACAATCGCTCTTTATAAAAATGCAGATGAACGTGAACTCGCATATATGCCGTATATCGATATGGTTATAGATGAAGCAGCGCGTTTATACGGTTTATCGCATCAAGAAGTACTGCGCGGAGGATATACGTTTGTCGTACCAATGGATGAAAAAGTTCAAAAGGTAGCATATAACCAGTTTCAAGATGCGAGAAATTTCCCTGGTAAAGAAAACGGGGCGCAAGGTGCATTTTTATTAATGGATAACCAGACTGGCGGAATTAAAGCCGCGATTGGTGGAAGAGAGTATGTTCCGAGAGGGCTTAATCGTGTTTTTGCAAAAAGGCAGCCGGGTTCTGTTTTAAAGCCACTTATCGTATATGGACCAGCACTTGAGACGAAGAAATATAATCCATATTCTTTATTAACGAATGAAAAAAGTTCGTTTGAAGGCTATGAACCTCGAAATTATAATCATGAGTATACGAAAGAGATGACGATGTACGATGCGGTATTAGAATCAGCAAATGTGCCAGCTGTATCTTTATTAAATGAATTAGGGGTAGATGAGGGAAAGCAATATTTAGAGAAAGGGAATGTTCATATTTCGGACTCAGGTTTAAGCACAGCACTTGGCGGGCTAAAAAACGGCGTTTCTCCATTTGATCTTGTTAAAATGTACCGCTCTTTTTTAGCAAACGGGAATATTATCGAACCGCACGTTATTGATAAAGTGTTAAATAGACACGGGGCAGTCATTGGAGAATCATCAAAAGCTGAAACGAAAGTCTTTTCAAAGCAAACGGCATGGTATATGACAAAGATGCTTGAAGGAGTTGTGAAAGAAGGTACGGCGAAAGCTGGCGTATATAATGGAGCTTTAGCTGGAAAAACAGGCACAACTTCACTGCCGAATGATGATCATGGTGCGCGCGATATGTGGTTTGTTGGATATACACCGAATTTAGTAGGTGCAGTTTGGATTGGCTATGACCGCACCGATAAAGAGCATCAATTACAAGATGGAAATGCATCGGCAACGATGTTATTTAAAAAGATTTTAACGAAAGCAAATATACAAGATAAAGCGAGTTTTCATAGGCCAAAAGGTGTTGAAACAATTGGACTGCCAATTCGTTTAGATAAGATTCAAAACGTGGAAGCAAAACTAGCATTTAGTCCTTTCGGTTTATTTGCGATGAAACTAAGCTGGACGCCGCTTCCTGATGAGAGAATTATGTACCGGATTTATAAAGTTGAAAAAGGAATTCATACTCACGTTGGGACGGTAAAAGGAACAGGAAAATATGAGGAAAAGTTTATTAATATATTCTCAAAATCAAGTTTTTACGTTGTGCCATATAACACACAAACGAACCGTGAAGGAGAAAAGTCAAAAGTAGCTAAACCGTAGTTTTTCTCTGTGCTATAATAAGAATGTTGTGAAAATAGTAAACGGTTTTACGAACGTTTGTGTCAATTTAATGAACAACGTACATAATGTTATGCATTTTGTTTTTACAAGCTGTATAGTAAAAAAAGATAAATATCGGAATAGAGCATATTTAAAGAAAAAGCATTGGTAAGGAAGGGAGCTAGGGTCTTGGTAAGAACTATAAATGAGACATTTTTAAAAGCATGTAGGGGGGAACGCACGGAGTATGTACCAGCATGGTATATGCGTCAAGCAGGTCGTTCACAGCCGGAATATAGAAAGATAAAAGAGAACTATTCTTTATTTGAAATTACACATAATCCAGAGTTGTGCGCTTACGTTACAAAGTTGCCAGTTGATCAATATAATGTAGACGCAGCAATTCTTTATAAAGATATTATGTCACCACTACCTGCAATTGGTGTTGATGTTGAAATTAAATCTGGTATTGGTCCAGTTATCGATAATCCAATCCGTTCTTTACAAGACGTAGAAAAATTAGGGGAAATCAATCCAGAAGATGATGTACCTTACATATTAGATACAATTCGTTTATTAACGACAGAAATGTTAGATGTACCGTTAATCGGTTTTTCAGGAGCTCCATTTACGTTAGCGAGCTATATGATTGAAGGCGGTCCTTCTCGTAACTATCATAATACGAAAGCGTTTATGTATGCAGAGCCGAAAGCTTGGTTCGCTTTAATGGATAAGCTTGCAGATATGGTTATTACATATTTAAAAGCGCAAATTAATGCAGGAGTAAAAGCGGTTCAAATTTTCGATTCTTGGGTTGGAACAGTAAATGTAGCGGATTACCGCATATTTATTAAACCAGCAATGGAACGTATTTTTGCAGAAGTTCGCACGATGGGTGTTCCAATGATTATGCACGGCGTTGGGGCAGGACACTTAGTGAATGAATGGCATGACTTACCTCTTGATGTAGTCGGTTTAGATTGGCGCTTATCAATTGAAGAAGCACGCACGCGTGGTGTTCATAAGGCGGTACAAGGAAATATGGACCCTTCATTCTTATTAGCACCTTGGCCTGTTATTGAAGAACATGTAAAAGGTATTTTAGATCAAGGGATGAAGCAGCCAGGTTACATCTTTAACTTAGGTCACGGCGTATTCCCAGAAGTAAATCCAGATACATTAAAACGCTTAACTACATTTATTCATGAGTACTCTAAAGAACAGTTAGCGAAGTAAAGGAGATTGTCTGTATGAAAAAGAAAATTGGTTTGCTTGTAATGGCATACGGAACGCCATATAAAGAAGAAGATATTGAACGTTACTATACACATATTCGCAGAGGAAGAAAGCCAAGTCCTGAAATGCTAGAAGATTTAACAGAGCGTTACCGTGCAATTGGTGGTATTTCTCCTTTAGCTACTATTACATTAGAGCAAGCTAAAAAGTTAGAGACGCGTTTAAATGAAATGCAAGATGAAGTAGAGTACTGCATGTATCTTGGTTTAAAACATATTGAACCGTTCATTGAAGATGCAGTACAAGCTATGCATAAAGATGGAATAGA
>NZ_JBFUIN010000297.1:0-3963 GCF_056401855.1 Bacillus sp. P4_D3 | reverse complement strand
GCAAAACTCTCCACTTTGAACAGTAGAAGCTTGAACTGCATTTCCATTATGAAATATGCACATTTTTTTAATCTTTTCTTTATGTGACAGAGACTCACTGCGCTGAATATCAACATATTTTCTAACGTGTAAACAACCAGAAAAAACTCTTACATAAGCAATCTTTTCCCCAGAAGATTCGCGTTCAATTTTAAAAACAACACTGGATAATGTTTCATCTTGTACCGATTTAGTAGCTGGAATTAAGGCTGAAATATTTTCAAGTAATTCAGTTACTCCAATACCTGTCATTGCTGAACCAAAAAAGATAGGAAACACATTTGCTTGCTGTATTTGCTTTTCGAGTTCTTTTCTTAATAGTGCGTCCGGTATTATTTCGTTATTTACATATGACTCAAGCAATGATTCGTTATATGGTGCTAATCGTTCAATACAATCGTCATATGACTTATATTCAATAATACGAGCTTCCTTTGTTCCTTCGTTCTCTACAGAGTAGAAGGGGAATGCATCCTTTGAAAGAATTGCTTTTATTTGTTTCACAACTTTTTCAGTATTTGCGCCACTACGGTCTATTTTATTTACAAATAAAACAGTCGGTATGTTTAGTTTCTGTAGTGTTCGCATTAAAATCTTCGTTTGTGCTTGCACACCTTCAACGGCAGAGATAACTAAAATGGCACCGTCTAAAACGCGGAATGATCGTTCCACTTCAGCGATAAAATCAGCGTGTCCGGGTGTATCAATGACATTTACTTTTAAATCATCAATAAAGAAAGAAACGACAGATGCTTTAATCGTAATTCCGCGTTGTCTTTCTAATTCCATTGAGTCAGTTTGCGTATTGCCACTATCTACTCGGCCAACTTCTTTAATCACATTCGTTTCATAAAGAATACGCTCAGTCAAACTCGTCTTGCCAGCGTCTACGTGCGCGACAATCCCTATATTTATTGTTGTCATATATAAATATCCTCATTTCATTTTCCAATTTTATTTCCTCATTTCTATTTGTGTATTGCCGCATTACAATCACTCTCCAGTCATTTAAATTAGTACTATTATAATGCAATTAACATTTTTTGTAATGTGATAAAGTCCCTTGTTTTGGAAAAATATTAATAGGCGAACATTAAAAAAATAAACAGGAAAAACAAAATGCTTGCATTATAAATCGATATAGATTATATTAATTGACATATCAACTATTGATGCATCAAACGTTTTTGGTTTGGACGTAAAGGAGGGGTAATTTGACAAGTTCATGCTCAAAAGAAGCAATAATTTTATATAAATTACACTTCCTCAATAAAGAAGTAAGTTCGAAGTTTGAAGGTTGTACGGGTATGAGTCAATCTAGACTAGAGCTTATACTTCAGTTATATGAAGTAGATGAAATTAGTCAAAAAGCACTTCAGCAAGAAGTGAATATTGATAATGCCGCGATTACGAGGCATTTAAAACAGCTGGAAGCAAACGGAATGATTACAAGACGTAAAAATCCAGATGATAACAGAATTACGTTAGTTTCTCTTACAGAAGAGGGGCGAAATAAAATTCAAGTGTATCAAGAGGAAAAAGAGCGTTTCGCTACTTCAGCATTTAAAGGATTAAGTGAAGAAGAGCGCGACAATCTTTTAACGATGTTAGACCGCATTCAAGAAAATATAAAAGAACTTTAAAAAAGGGAGAATACAACTATGACTAACTCAGTAAAAATAAATGATTTTAACGAAATTTTAACAGGACGTCGTTCAATTCGTAAGTACGATCCTTCAGTGAAAATTAGTAAAGAAGAGATGACTGAAATTCTTACAGAAGCAACACTTGCACCATCTTCTGTAAACATGCAACCATGGAGATTCTTAGTTATTGAAAGTGACGAAGCAAAAGCAACACTTGCGCCACTTGCGAAATTCAATCAATCTCAAGTAGAAACATCTTCAGCAATGATCGCTGTATTTGGTGACTTAAACAACTTTGATAACGCAGAAGAAATTTACGGTACAGCAGTAGAGCGTGGTTTAATGCCAGCTGAAGTAAAAGAAGATCAAATGCAAAAACTTTCAGGTTACTTCTCAATGGTTACGCCAGAAGTAATGAAAGATACAGTTTTAATTGATGGTGGTCTTGTAGCAATGCAATTTATGTTAGCAGCTCGTGCTCACGGTTATGACACTTGCCCAATTGGTGGATTTGAAAAAGACCAAATCGCAGAAGCATTCGGATTAGATAAAGAACKCCACGTACCAGTTATGTTAATTTCAATCGGAAAAGCTGCTGACAGTGGTTATCCATCAGTACGTCTTCCAATTGAAAAAGTTGCTGAGTGGAAGTAATTTTATACAAATAGAAATAAGTGAGATATGAGAGGGGAAACACCATGATTATTATTCACGCAATATTTCAAGTGAATCCAGAAAAACAACAATCATTTTTAGAACAAATTCAGCCACTCATCCATGGTTCAAGAGAAGAAAGTGGAAATGTATCTTATGACTTATATAAAGATACAGAAAAAGAAAATGTTTATACGATGGTAGAAGTATGGAAAGATGAAGAAGCAGTTGCGAGTCATAATACGAGTGAACACTTCACATCTTTCGTTAGTAAAGCAGCACAATTTTTAACTGCTCCGCTTGATATAAAAGCTTATAATGGAACGTTAGTAAAATAATATGGTGAAAAAGATGACTTTAGCAAAAAGCTGAGGTCATTTTTTTTGTATAAGTAGAATCTAATTTCGGTACAGTTATGTTGAAATAGAAGTTTTGCTCTTATCTTCAATGACAGTGGTGAATTGTATGTTAAATTCGAACATTCGGTTTATTAGGATATTTTTCCATGGTATAATTTTCTAGAAAATAAAAGGTAGAGGGGAGTAAGTGATGGGAGAATTTCAAAGTAATTTGCATACGGCAACGCAACTTGCAACGAAAATGAGAAATGCTTCAGATAGAATGCAAAGTGCTACTAGTCGCACTATAAATAAGGCAACGCGTACTACACTATCTGTGAACTTCAAAGCACAAGAAGCAAATCAGCAAAATTTACACATTACGAAACAATTTTGCGCTGCTTTTCAACAGACGATTGATAATATCCATTCCGTATCAAATGAATTTGAGAAAATGGATAACGGACTTCAAAAGACTTTTCAATAATGTAACAGCCTACGTAAAGGGGAAAAGGTAGGGAGAAAAGATGAGTCAAGAAATTGAAACGAAAATAAGTCAATGCAATCAAAAATTACGAAGTATATTTGAAGAACAAAATGAAAACCGAATTGCGCTGCAAAATCAAGACCGAGCTGAGGCTAGTTTTCATGAATGGAAAAATCGAAGCAATCGTTTATTTAACCGAATACTAGAAACTTGGCATGGTGACAAAGAAGTATTTCACCTTTTTACGAATATGCGGCAAGAGATCAGGCAGTATGAAAGAAAACTTACATTCGAATTAGAAAACGAAAAAGAGACGTTGCTTAAAGAAAAACGGCATCTCAGTGAGAAAGAAAACGACCTTTCCTATGAACAGCAGCAACTACAAAGGGAGGTCAATACATGAGTTTAAACATGTATTTGGGAGAAGTACAAAGTCAAACTCAAAGTATGAACGCTATATGTAATGCTACGATTCAAAGTATGGAACAAGCCATTCAATCTATTGATGCTTTTGCGATAGATACAGTATTACAAGGACAAACATACAGTAGTGCAAAAGCCTACCTTGTCCAAACATTTCGGCCATTAGCGCAAGGAATCATATGTTTATGTGAAGAATTAATTCGCCAAAATGAGGCATTTCCAAGTGAGTTCCAAGCAAAAGTTGCTTCAACAGATGTGATTGAACAAGAAATAAGAGAACAAATACGGGGAATTAATCAATCTATTACAAGTATAGAAGCAATAGAAGTACTTACACCAATGCCCGGAGTAGGTGCAATTGTAACGGTATTAGGTG
>NZ_JBFUIN010000296.1:0-3966 GCF_056401855.1 Bacillus sp. P4_D3 | reverse complement strand
CCCAAAACCTCACCCCCTAATCCTTTCTACTAGTAAAGTATGTCCAATAGCTTAAAAGTGTACGAGACAAAAGCATAGAAACAAAAAAACAAACACTTGTACTAAACCTTCTTATTTATACTTTTAATAAGCCGGCTCCTTGAATAGGGATCACCTTTTCCTATTACTTCACATATACATAGGCTTTGTTTGCAGTGATATGGTATATTTCCCCTTTACYATTGTGAAATATACATTCAGAAAAGCGTACTCCAAAATAAGATATTATTTAAAATCTTAACGTTTCCTTCAACAAGTGTTTGTTGATTAATATCATAACCAGTAGTTCTCTCAACTATCTCTTGAAAATTAGCATAGTTTGTATGAATTCTATATCTAGTAGAAAGCACTCTATCATATAAAGGTAAAATAATAGGTTAATAAACAAGCCATTCTTTTACTAAAACATAGAATAGTATGAATCCTATTGAAGGGAGGTATAAAAGAATGTCCTGGAAAAATGATTGCTGGAGTTCTAAGAAAAAGCATTGTTGTGATGATTGGTGGAAATCTAAAGAAAAGAATCATTGTGATGATGATTGGAGTTCTAAGGAAAAGCATTGTAATGATGATTGGTGGAAATCTAAAGAAAAGAATCATTGTGATAATGATTGGAGTTCTAAACGAAATAAGTGTCGTTGTAAATGTTTCTTTATTTGTTGTCATTGTAAAAGAAAAAATTGGTAACATTTTCAATATCAACTTAAAAGAGAGAACATGTCTTTTGTGACCGATAAATACTAGAATGTAATATACAAAAAGCTGACTAAGTATAGTCAGCTTTTTGTCAATGAACACGTAGAGATTTATTTTAATATAGTTCTTATTAGAAAAGGATTATTTTATATAGATTACTATAAGCATCCATAAAGCCAAGGCGCCAATGATAGCGAGCGCTATACGTGTAGATAGTATCCTTAATTCAAAGTCTGTTTTCTTGGAGGGTTCAGGATATGCAATTATGTAGATTCCCTTTAATAATGCAAGCCATGCAATAACCGTTAGGAACCCCTGCCAGTTGAATACCCATACATTATGTAGGATTACACTACCTAACCCTAGGAAAATCGATAGAAAACCATACATAATACCAAATCCTCTGTCTTCAACCACTAATTTTTTCAATTCACGTAGTACCGATGGACGTACGAAAAGTATTCCCGATACGATAACCGTTATCCATCCCCAAAACAATCCTAAAAAAGTACTAGTTTCCATTATTAGTTCACTCCCCTCAATTATTTATATTTCAGATATCCCCCCCTTTAGAACAATTCCAACATCTTTATATATAGGCTAAATTCTGCTCTTTTTTAATACAAACATGGCATATTCTATGCCCATCCTTAATCACCTCATTTCTCTACAAAATGAAATTTTTATATCATTCTTCGTCATCATCTATCCGAATCAACCGAAGTCGCTTTGTACTATTACCGCACACTTTTTCATAGCTTGGAGCTAACATGCACCAAAGCCAATATAATGATTTATTCGCCTTTTCACTAACCTCTAAAATTGTCCCTCTGTAATAAAATGATCACCTTGATACAATGTATACTCGCTTGTCCCATGGAATCATCATTATTCCCCTCCCTATTAAAATAGCGTTTTTGTTTCAAATAATGCTCTCATTAATTTGGACGCATTTACCAGTATATTTACCAAAAAATTCATGATATCGTTAACTAGTCGAGTACGTCATTACTTGACGATTACCCTTAGGAGCCCCGCAGACAATCGGGGTTCCTTTTATTTAAATAAGGATTTTGTTTAAACTTTACAAAACTCACCTATATTAAACTATCTTCTAAAATTCCCATTGAACATTTATAATACTTTTAAACGGTTTAAATTCTACAATCAGTAATGGAGGCATTTTAATGGGAAACATCCCAAAAATATCATCACAACAATCAAATCCTAAGATACCCTCACAGCAAGTGAACCCTAACACCCAACAAGGTAATAATAAAAAAACAAGACGCCGTATTATAACTACTTTGGCTTTTATATTATCTGTAATTTTTGTCCTTCAATATTCTCTTAATAACCAACAAGAAATGATTAAAGAAAAACAAATCACGCTTAATACGGAGCAACAAAAATTATCTTCTTTAAAGAAGGATGGTCATTCCCTTAAAAATGATGTTAAAGCTTTAACAGGTAGTGAAGAAGAAATTTTAAAATTCGCAAGGAAACTGTATGGGTTTTCCAAACCGAATGAAACTATATTTCAAATAACTGAATAAAATTACACTGCACTACCCAAAAGGCGATTTGACGATAATCGCCTTTTTATATTTAATTTCTAAAGTAAACATACTAATTTCTTTTTCTATCAAATAACTATTTTGTTTAATTTATTAAAATACAACCGCTTGTCATCACAAGTAATTTTTATAATTAGTTAAATTCTCAATATAGTTTGTGTATATAATTCCATTCAAAGATACATAATATCCACGTAACTATTTAAAAATACTTCGTTTTTATATCTAAGTTCAAAAAGGAGCTACATAACATGGATAAAAAAAATCTATTAAGTCAACAACTTGATTATGTGTCATCGGATGCGCTGAATACTCCTAGTAAAGCCCAAGAGCAAATGCAAGAAACATCTCAGGAGGCACATGATTCAAACAAAAAGGACAGTACTCAAGCTTTACATGGCGAAGATTTACCAATTTCAGCTGTATATAGAACAACGAACAAACAGTAAATTTAAAAGGGAAAAATCTTAAGAACCAGTGAACTTAATTCTTTTCCCTTTTCCTATTTAAATAACACTTTTATATGAAACCCGTACACATTTTTGACACATCCACTATCACAACCTCCTGAAAATTCGTGATAATATTAATTTGTCGGATACGCCAAATTTCGACATTGAACGACAATAATATCTCCCTTATTGAATCCCTGTCCCCCAGGGATTTCTCCTTTTATTCATTACTTTTTTCTTCACTAAATTTTCATTCTTAACAAAATTCAATCACTCCATTGAATAGACAGCCACAGTATCCTATTTTGATAAAAACAAACAGACATACTTAACACTAATAGTAGATTTTTTAACTTCAAATTTACTTTTTCTCTCTTATCTTTTTGTAAACATTAAAAATGAGCTCTATTTACATAGAGCTCATTCGTAATTTTATAGTTTGCTAGACTGTAACCCCTGAATAAACGGAACTACTTCAGGATTTACAAGTGACGATAAATCTCCTAACTCTTTTCCTAAGTAAGCTGCTTTAATAACACGTCGCATTACTTTAGAATTTCGTGTTTTTGGTAAATCTTCTACAACGTGGATGTCTTTTGGACATAAAGCTTTACCAATATGAGAGTTTACTAAACTCATTAATTMTTTCTTTAACTCGCCAGAGAATATTACACCGTCTCGTAATACAACAAAACAATGACAAACTTCACCTTTTACATCATCCGGTACACCAACTGCCGCTGCTTCTATTACATCATTATGTTTCACAAGAATAGATTCATATTCAGCAGGCCCAATACGTTTTCCAGCAATGTTTAACGTATCATCTGAACGTCCTGTAATGATATATTGCTCACCGTCATAAATGACCCAGTCACCATGAACCCATTTATTTTCAAAACGTGACCAGTATGTGTTCACATAACGCTCATCATCTTCCCAGAAACTTTTCGTCATACCAACCCACGGTTTTTCTAAACATAATTCTCCGACTTCATCACGAATCGGTTTACCTTGATTATCAAGTACAACTGCTGCCATTCCTGGTAAAGATGCGTTAAAACTAATCGGTGCAATTGGTTTTATAAGAACATTACCGAAAATCCCACCAGAAATTTCAGTTCCACCTGAGTAGTTACAGATCGGGACCTTTCCTTTTCCAACTGTTTCAAACAGCCACATCCACGGATCTGGATTCCAAG
>NZ_JBFUIN010000295.1:0-3970 GCF_056401855.1 Bacillus sp. P4_D3 | reverse complement strand
ATTGTGTTAGCTTTTGTTTTTCTGATAAATCTTTTGCATGTATTAAATCAGCAATTTTATTTGAAAGTTCATTTGAAATCTCATTCGTGATTTGGTCTAGTAAATCTTGAATATCTTGATAATGTAAGTAAAAGGTAGTCCGATTTAATCCTGCTTTTGTTGCAACTTTCTGAACCGTTAAGCTTGAAATACTAGGATTCTCACATAGGAGAGAAAAAACAGCATTTTTAAACATTTCTCTTGAACGAACTGTACGTGGATCTTCTTTTTTAGGTGTAGACATTTTGAAACTCCTTTATAGATTTTCTCTTTACTTACTCGACAGTGCATACCATCTGTGTCGAGTAGTGAACATTTTCAAAAAAACTGTTCATGGTCAAAGAAAATATATTTTGTTACCATTAATTTTATCGACACATTGTCGATAAATCAAGAAAACAACGAAGGAGTTTACCAATGCAAAAGGAAATATCAGAAAGAAATAAAAAAATTATATTAGTTGTGCTCATTGCCGGCTGTTTTTTATCAACATTAAATCAGACGCTATTAAATGTGGCGATGAGTAATTTGATGGAAGTATTTGATGTTTCGGCTGCAACAGTGCAATGGCTATCGACAGGCTTTATGCTCATAAATGGTGTTCTAGTGCCAATTACAGCATTTTTAATGAAACGATTTACTACAAGGCAGCTATTTATTAGCTCGATGCTCTCTTTGTTTATCGGGACTGTTCTTTGTGCATGCGCCATGAATTTTGGCACTTTGTTAACAGGAAGAATGATTCAAGCAGTTGGCGCAGGAATTATTATGCCACTAATGATGACAGTTATTTTATATTTATACCCTAGTGAAAAGCGTGGCAGTATTATGGGGACCATCGGCTTCGCCATAATTTTTGCGCCAGCCATCGCTCCAACATTATCTGGCTTTATTATTGAATATGTATCATGGAGATGGTTATTTATTGGATTAGCTCCATTTGTATTAATCGTTATTATTCTCGCGCTAAAATATTTAATGAATGTCGCTGAGACAACAAAAGCAAAATTAGATATCGTAAGTGTCATTTTATCAACGATTGGCTTTGGTTGTATTATATTCGGGTTTAGTAGTGCTGGAAGCAAAGGATGGGATCATCCAGTTGTTATTACTACAATTATCATCGGAATAATTGTTACAACGCTATTCTGTTTACGTCAAATAAAGTCTAGCGATCCACTATTAAATTTATCCGTATTTAAATATAAAATTTTCACTCTTACATCAGTCATTAACGTACTCATTACGATGATTATGTATGCTGATTTAATTCTTTTACCGATTTACTTGCAAAATGGACGAGGTTTCACTGCTTTTGAATCCGGTTTACTTCTATTACCTGGCGCTGTAATTAATGCCTTCTTATCACCTATCACAGGTAAAATGTTTGATAAATACGGGGCAAAACCACTCTTTATTACAGGTTTAATATGTATCATTATATCAATGTGGGGTGTAATTGACTTGACCGAATCCACCACTTATATGTATTTAATGGTTCGTACTATTATTCTACGCATTGGACTAAGTTTCATTTCGATGCCTTTAAATACAGCAGGTTTAAACGCTTTACCAAGAGAATTGGGTTCACATGGCTCCGCAGTGAATAATACCGTACGTCAATTAGCTGGTGCTATAGGAACAGCAGTTATTATCACGGTATACACAATTCAATCCACTTCACATGCTTCGCAGTTATCTAGTGAAAATGGAAACATTTCAGTTATGCAAGTAAAGAAATTATCTTCTATCTTCAGCTCAAGTGATGCCTACGCATTTATGTTAGTCTTATCTTTTGTAGCTTTGATTATTGCATGTTTCATGCCTAAAAAAACGGCAATACAAAAATCCGAAAGTAAATCTTAAAACAAAAAAACCTACCCGTATTCCATACGAGTAGGTTTTTTTATTATTTATTTCGTTTCCCCGTCTTCAGTCGTCTTCACTTTCGTTTTATTGTTATCACGATGGTTATAGTTATACTTAGAAGGTTCTACTGGTGTAAATCCTTCTGGTGTGTAGAATCGTAATAAGTCACCGTTAACAACTTGGTCGGAGTATTTTAGTGATTTTTGAACCATTTGTTCATTTTGTTTTATTTCATCTGTAAATTCTACAGGTTTCCCAGTCGCTGTATCATAGTATTTGCCGTTAAGTGCAGTAACTGTTGGGCTTACGTAGTTACCGTTACGGAACGGAACGACTTGTTTATGCTCTGGTGATAATAAATCTGATCCGAATTGGACATAATTTTTCGTATCTGTACCTAGTAAGTGTAATAACGTTGGAAGAACGTCAATTTCTCCGCCGTATTGATGTTGTACGCCGCCTTTCATTCCTGGTACGCGAATGATTAAAGGTACACGTTGTAATTGAGCATTTTCAAATGAGTTCATTTCTTTACCCATTATTTGAGACATTGCTGCACTATGATTATCTGAAATACCGTAATGGTCACCGTACATAACGATAATTGAGTTATCGTATAAACCAGATTGTTTCAAGTAATCAATGAATCCTTTTACAGATTCATCTAAATAGCGTGCTGTTTGGAAGTACGTATCTACTGATGAATCACCTGTTTTCGCTGGTTCAATCGTTGCCTCCGCTTTATCAATCGGATAAGGGAAATGGTTCGATAACGTAATGAACTTCGAATAGAACGGTTGCTTCAACGTTTGTAATAACGGAATTGATTCATTAAAGAACGGTTTATCTTTTAAGCCATAGTTTACTACATCTTTTTCATTCATATCATAGTATGACGCATCAAAGAATTTATTAAAACCAAATGATTTATAAATTTCATCACGGTTCCAGAACGTTTTGTAGTTACCGTGGAACACTGCTGATGTGTATCCTTGTTGACCTAAAATAGCTGGTGCTGATTGATACGTGTTAYGAGCTTTATTTGTAAAAACAGATCCTTGCGGTAATCCAAACATTGAATTCTCTAACATGAACTCCGCATCAGATGTTTTACCCTGTCCTGTTTGATGGAAGAAGTTATCAAAGTATAACGTATTCGCATCTTTTGTAAATGAGTTTAAGAATGGTGTAACCTCTTGACCATTTAGCTTGTAGTTTAGTAAAAAGTTTTGGAATGACTCTAAATGAATATAAATTACGTTCATTCCTTTTCCTTTACCAAAATACTCAGGATTTGGACTTGCATAAGTTGATGTAAGATAGTTTCTAACTTCTGTCATATTATCGCCATCAGCTAATGCTCGTTCTGTTGAAGCTTTCGCACTTTGAATGCCATCATAAATCGTAAAGTTGTACGCCCCTAAATATTTCACGATATAATTGCGGTCAAATGTTCTTGTTAACAATTCAGGACGGTCAGATTCTGCAAGACCTAAGTTAACGCTAAAGAATAAAATACCTGCTACAAATACTAGAGATAATTTATGCTTCGCAACACGAATTGGTTTAGGATTTACAAATTTCGTTGCGACTAAAACAATTAAAATGATTGTATCTAAGAAATATAGTGGATCATATAAGTGTAGCAATGCAAAAATACTACCACCTAAATCTCCAAAGTTATTCGATTGTGTTAATGTCGGGAACGTAATAAAGTCGCTGAAAAAGCGATAATATACTACGTTGGCGTATAAAAGTATAGACATTAGCAAATTAATAATAATTAACCAAATGTAAGCTCGTTTCCCTTTTGCGAATAATGCGAGTCCTAAAAATAGAACTGCTGAGCTTAACGGGTTGAAAAACAGTAAGAACTTTTGGATTGTGTTCGATATCCCTAAATTAAATTCTGTCACATATGCTGCATATGTTTTTAACCAAAGTAAAATAACGGCAAATACGAAAAATCCAAAATGATTACTTAATACTCGTTTACTCTTTAATAAAAATTGTTGCATCTCTCCACCTCTTTTGATCATCCAAGGCTTATTTTATATAAGTC
>NZ_JBFUIN010000294.1:0-3970 GCF_056401855.1 Bacillus sp. P4_D3 | reverse complement strand
GATTATTAGTCATCACCAATCAAAATTTTACGGCACAAACTTGACTCTTTATTCCTACTAAATTGTGAGGTGAAAATCTTACTACCTCAAATAACAGAATGATAATTCTGTAAATCTGAATGTTCCGAAGTTTTTGGTTTTTTAAGTTGATAAATAGTGACTTGCCAAAAATAAGCACAAGAGTATAATGTGAAATGGAATACATGTTGGATTCATGAAGTAACCTTACAAAATTGTAAGGTAATTGAAAGGAAATTCAATATGAAGATTAATAGACTTACATTATACTAGGGAAAGAGAAAGAGAGGCGAATGGGTATGAGCTCTGAATTAGAACAAAACACGAGAAGTAATAAAAAACGTTCTAAAAGAAAGTCATTAAAATGGTTCATTTTAATTCCATTTTTCCTACTTATTTTTGGAGGAGTAGGATATGGATCGTTTATATATAACAAAGCAAAAGCTGTTGTAAGTGATGCGTATGCAAAAATTGATAAGTCATCAAAGCGTGATAAAGAAGTTGAACCTTTAAAGGATAACATTTCAATATTAATCATGGGTGTAGATGGAAGTGAAATGAGAAAAAGCCAATACGGCGAAGCAGTTCGGACAGATGCACTTTTATTAGCGACAATTAATAAAGATGATAAGTCAGTTAAATTAGTAAGTATTCCACGTGATTCACGTGTTTATATTCCATCTAGAAAAAAATTAGATAAAATTACACACGCACACGTATTTGGTGGGGTTGAAAGTACAAGAGATACAGTGGAAAGATTTTTAAATGTTCCAGTTGATTATTATGTGAAGTTTAACTTTGAGTCATTTGTACAAATTGTAGATTCAATTGGTGGTATTGATATTGATGTACCGGTTACTTTCACAGAACAAGATAGTAAAGACCAAGCAGGTATGATCCATTTAGAAAAAGGTTACCAACATTTAAATGGAGAACAAGCACTTGCACTTGCGAGAACGCGTAAAATTGACAGTGATGCAATGCGTGGTCAAAGACAACAACTTGTAATTGAAGCAATTGCGAAAAAAGCAATGTCTGTTCAATCTATTAGTAAAATGGGCTCTCTACTTGATGCAGTTGATAAAAATATGAAAACAAACTTAACGTTTGATGATATGCTTGCTATTACGAAAAATATGGCTGGATCTGACCTGCAAATGGAAAAGATGCAAATAGAAGGAACGGATAAACGTATTGGTGGTATTTATTATTACATTCCAAACGAAAAAAATGTGAAAGATATTTCGAATAAGTTAAATGAGCATTTAGGTGTTACACCAAAACCAACTCGAAATGAATAAGTATAAAAAAAGGTTGGCCTCAGCCAATCTTTTTTTATGGAAATGGATTGCTTTATTTGTTTTTTTAGTAGAAAAGCTACTAGGTTTTTCAAGTCTACATTCAAATCATTTAAATTTATATAAACAAAAGGTGTAATTGTACGATATACTAGAGGAGAATAATTGGTAATTAACTCCTAAAGTAGAGAAAATAGATTCATCTCATTACAAATTGAAAGCGAATTGAATTGATGGAAGATCAAACAGGTTAAAACAAATCTTCTTGAAAGTTGTACATAGTGCAATCAAGAATTGGTATGAAAAGAATAAAGAGTTTGTTGAGGCAGGAACAACAATTTTGATAAAACTCCCACTATAATTTATATAAAGTTTATATAGTGTAATAAGAATAAATAGATGTATAATTATATTGGGTGATTTATATATAAGATTAATAGGGAGAGGGAATCGATAGAATGGAAAAAGCTTTTAATATTAAACGAGTRGTAGTCGTTTTAATAGCGATTGCAGCAGTAGCTATTGGGTATTTCATGTTTCAATCTATTACTTCACCAGCAAAAGCTGTTGCGAAACAAGAAAATGTAATACAGCTTGCAAGTGAACAACCGAAAGTTGAAATGAATAAAACGGCACCAAGTCGTTTTAATGGACAGGAAAGAAAAGTATGACACACAATTTTGCGAAGTTATATAAAAATGGCGAGTATGTTAATGAAATGAAAGAAGATCAAGGCTTAATCGCAAATATTATTGGGAAAGCCCCTAAATTAACACGTCCTCCATACGGATCGATGCCTGGTTTAAATGAAGGTCTCCGAAATAAAGTAGTTGAGGATGGTTTAAAAGTGTGGGACTGGACAATTGACTCTTTAGACTGGAAATACAATAAAGTACCAGTGGATGCAGCGGCAGCGCAAATCGCTCAAAATGTATTAGCTGGTGCAACAAAACCGCAAGAAGTCATTTTAATGCACGACATTCACCCGCAATCAGTTGCTGCTGTGCCAGCAATTTTAAAGGGTCTAAAAGAAAAAGGTTATGAATTTGAGGCATACCATGAAGAGAATCACCTCCCAGTGAATTTCTGGCACGATAACCGTATGTAATTGGAGGAATTGAAGTTGAAGTATGGAAAAGTAGCAGTAGTTGGAGCATTATCAGTAGGATTATTATCAGGTTGTTTCGGTGAAAAACCAGAAGAAAATTTATATACGGCTTTTGAAACAGCAGCGACACAAGAAAAATCGTTAGCTGATGATACGAAAAAGTTAGAGCAATTAGAAAAGCAAGGGCAAGAACTATATTCTCAAATTTTACAAGAAGGTAAAGAACATAATGAAGCAGTCACGAAGAAGATAGAGGAAGCTACTGCAAATGTAAATGAGCGTGAGAAAGTATTGAAAAACGAGAAAGAACTGTTAGAGAAAGCTCAGAAGGAGACGAAATCAGTTCAAAGCAATATAGAGAAGCTTGAAGATAAGAAATTACAAAAACAAGCTAAAGCAGTAGAAGAGTCGTATAAAAACCGTTATGCTGCATTCCAAAAAATGAATGAGGATTACACGAAGGCGTTAGCGAATGAAAAAGAGCTGTATGAAAAATTAAAAGTAAAAGAAACGAAGTTAAAAGAAATTGGTGAAAAAGTTAAAACTGTTAATGAGTTAAATGTGGAAGCGCAAAAGGCGAAAGAACAATTTAACAAACACACAAAAGAGTATAATGACAGTAAATTAGCATTTTACAAAGATGCACAGATTAAGACTAAAGAACAAAAATAAAGAATGACCTTAATCGTAATAAAAAAGCTATAGAAAAAGCCGGGGAAACATTGTGAAAAATGTTTTTTCGGCTTTTGTCGTTAAATGAATAGAAAAGACTGGAATTGATATCATAAAAGAGTTATAGTGTATTATTCAAAGGAAAACATTGTAAAGTAAGGAGAATGAAATATGTCATATGAATTTTTATTCAAATTAGGTTTAGCACTCTTTTTAGGATTATTCATCGGGATAGATAGGCAGCTAAAGAATAAACCGCTTGGTGTGAAAACAAGTATGGTTATTTCTGTAGCAAGTTGTTTAATTACAATGGTTTCAATTGAATCTGTAAATGTATATTCTGTACCGGGTCATACGAATATGGATCCAATGCGATTAGCTGCCCAAATTGTTAGTGGTATTGGTTTTCTTGGAGCGGGGGTAATTTTACGAAGAAGTAATGACGTTATTTCTGGATTAACGACAGCTTCAATGGTGTGGGCTGCTTCAGCTTTAGGTATTGCGATTGGAGCAGGATTTTATATACAAGCGACGGTTGCTATGGTTTTAATTATATTAGCAATCAATGTACTTCCTCACCTTGTGAAAATTGCAGGCCCATATTCATTGAGACAAAAGGACTTGTCTATCAAAATTACTGTAAATGAGCATCGAGAGTTAGACGGGATTTTTAAGCAAATTAAAAATTTAAATATGCAAGTGAAGCGAGTGAAAATTAAAGATATTGATAATGGAGCATCTCAGCAATTAGAAATGGTAATTTTAGCTCCAGAAGATTTATATACAACTGAGTTATATAGTTCTCTAAAAGAAATCGATCATGTCGTATCTGTTGAAGTTGAAAGTAGATAAAAAAGATTGAAAAGGGTGATGA
>NZ_JBFUIN010000293.1:0-3987 GCF_056401855.1 Bacillus sp. P4_D3 | reverse complement strand
TCATAATACATCTTTTTTATTAATTGTTTTTCTAATCTCATCTTTTCCCCCACTATATCTTTAAAAATACATTTTTCTCCATATGTCAATACTTTTTTGTATGTATGCTTTTTATCTTAACAAAGAATTTCTTTTGGAAAATTTCATTTTCCTTTCATTTTTCAAGTAAGATTGAATTTTCATGAGAAAAGTTTCAGTTTTTTTTCAATTCCCTTTCAGTTGTGAAACAACATTAAATGTTCCTAATAACTTAATACTAATATAATATTCCACATTAATTTATTAGGAACATCACATATAGAATACATTATAAAAACAATCTATAATGAATATATATGCGACGTTTGCTTCGCTGATAAATAAAAGAACCCATAAAATAATGGTTGTTAGATGAACTGAGACGCCACGTCCCTTCAAAATTTCAGCTACATCACGACAACTTAAAAAACAGCAATAGTAGTCAACGGCTATCAATACAATATCTTTCTCGAATTGTTTTCCTTTAAAACATTTCAGTATTTATGTAATTAAATTCCATTAACCTATATAAATAACTAGTCCAAAAAAATATATATGCATATCATGTTATAGTAAAGAATTTAGGAAATCCTAAGAAGGAGGCATTTTCATGTTTGAAGATAAATCTAAAATAAATTACCCATATGAATTTACTGAAACTACAACAGTTCCTCTAAAGAACCCCATTGATAAAAAATTCAAGAACGGCACAGGTACACATAACTTCCCAATAACAAAACACTACAAAGAAAAAGTTCTATATACTGAAAAAATTAATAATAATAAAAATAAATAATTCTATAGCGCATCATTGCGACCATGCACAGTTACGTTTTAAGTAGTGCCTAAATCTTGATTTTACAGCTCACACACCCTTTAAAAAGGAGAGTTTACTGGAAAACTCTCCTTTTTAAAATTGCTGATATACCACGCTTTTTTCATTCTTAGTAGGATTTGATAACAGGATAAAGTAACCATAGCCAAGAAATTAATTCCTTCAAAAATGAATAAATACTAAAAAACAAAATACCTTTATAACCTCTTAAATACTCTTTCCAATTCTTATTTCAAAACTAAACTGATTCACACTCATTGAACAATAACAAATCTACATAAAAAAAGGAGAGCAACTAATTACTGTTGCTCCCTTTGCAATCTAACTTTATCTTTATTAAATCCAAAACATTTTAGAAGAARACAACTTCCCCTACATAACCCTCTTAAACATCTTCTCCAACTCATAAGTAGAATGATGCACAAGAATCGGTCTCCCGTGCGGGCATGTGTATGGATTTGTTGTTGTGCGCAGCTCTTCAAGTAAAGCAAATATTTGATCGTTCGTTAAATATTGATTTGCTTTTATGGAAGCTTTACAGCTCATCATGATGGCTGCTTCTTCTCGTAGTTTTTTTATATCTACTTTTTTTAGTTTGACAACTTGCTCCATCATTTCATCGATGATTTCTGTTTCTTGTCCTTTCGGGAACCACGTTGGGTGCGAACGGACGATAAAGGATTGATGGCCAAACTGCTCTAAAAATAGTCCAACTTTTTTTAATTCTTCTAACTGCTCTTCGACACGTAAAAATTCGGTAAGAGATAAATCAATACGGTACGGTACAAGTAGTTCTTGTACTTCTTGCGTAACTCGTCCCACTTTATCACGGAAATATTCATAATTGATGCGTTCCTGTGCTGCGTGCTGATCAATCATATATAAGCCTTTATCATTTTGAGCGAAAATATATGTTCCGTGCATTTGTCCAATTGGATAAAGCGGTGGTAAGTCATTCCCGTTCATTTCAATCTCTTTTATTCCCCCGACTTCTTCTTCTAATTCCTCTAGTTCAAAGTCTTCTTCGTTACTGTTCCATGATTTCTCTTCCCGAATTGGTTCTTCAATTATCGGTTTAGTAGATGGCTGCCAACTTTGTTCTTCTCTTACGAGCGACTGTGGTGGCTGCCATTCTTGCTTCGGCGGTTGCCAAAGTTGCGCTGGCTGTTTTACAGTCGTTGTTTCTTCTTGTTTCTCATCCATTCCAGTCGGTAAAACGATGTTGGGCACCTGTGGTTCTTTCGGTTTTGTATGCTCAAACTGGAACTGCCCTTGCACACTTTCGTCTTTTTCTTTTTTCTTCGTTGTTACTCCTGCATCTGGAATGAGCTGTATTTTTTTGAATGCATCTTGCAATGTTTCTTCGATAAGTTTTAACAATTCTTGTTCTTTACTAAAGCGAACTTCTAATTTTGCTGGATGTACGTTGACATCAACAAGCATTGGATCCATTTCAATTGATAAGAAGCCGATTGGGTATCGTCCGATTGGCAGTAACGTATGATATCCTTGCTGAATTGCTTTCATTAATACGAAATTTCGAACGTAACGGCCATTTACAATCGTTGACATATAGTTACGAGACGCTCTCGTTACTTCTGGCAATGTTACATAACCTTTAATGGTAAAGTCTAGAGACTCAGCTTCAATCGGAATCAGCTTCTTCGCAACTTGAATGCTGTAAATCGATGCAAGTACTTGTCTTACATCACCGTTTCCTGATGTATGAAGCAATTTCTTTTCATTATGAAACAGTTTTAACGATACTTCTGGATGAGACATTGCAATACGATACACGATATCTGTAATGTTCCCAAGCTCTGTATGAATAGTTTTCATATATTTAAGGCGCGCTGGTGTATTAAAGAATAAGTTTTGTACTGTAATATCTGTTCCTTTTCGGCTCGCCGTTTTCTCTTGTCTTATAATGTCTCCACCTTTAATAATAAGGTGTGTACCAGGCGCATCACCTGTGCTTGTGATTAATTCTAATTCACTTACAGAAGCAATACTCGGCAGGGCCTCTCCGCGGAAACCGAGCGTTCTTATACGAAATAGATCATTTTCATCTTTAATTTTGCTCGTTGCGTGGCGTTCAAATGCAACGATACAATCTTCTTCTGCAATGCCATCTCCATTATCAATGATGCGAATTTTCGATAACCCAGCTTCTTCTAAGTGGATTTCAATAGATGTACTATTCGCATCGATGGAATTTTCCACGAGTTCTTTTACAACTGAGGCAGGGCGCTCTACTACTTCCCCTGCCGCAATTAAATTAGAGAGTTGATCATCGAGTTTGCGAATTTTCCCCATCTACTTACTCATCCTTTCTTTAACTTTTTCTGTAAACGATACAGTTCATTCATCGCTTCTAAAGGCGTCATATCGAGTAAATCAATCTTTTTAATTTGTGCCAGTACTGCCGTTTCTTTTTGATCGAGCACAGGCTTGTCTTGTTTTTTCGAAGACTGTTCTCCTCCAAAGAAAGATAGTTGTGATTCTTCGTCTGTCTCTTCTTGTATTTTTGCCGGTTCTTCTTTTACAACAACTGGTTCTGGAGCAACTTCTTGTACTTTCACTTCTACTCGTTTCGGAATAATAATTTCTTCCTGTCCTTCTAGTTGTGCTAACACTTCTTTCGCTCGAGCGATTAAGCTATCTGGAAGCTCCGCAAGTTGAGCAACGTGAATTCCGTAACTTTTATCAGCCGCTCCATCTTGAATTTTATGAAGGAAAACTACTTTTCCATTCTCTTCAATTGCTGAAACATGTACATTCTTTAGTTGGTCTAAATTTTCTTCTAACACTGTTAATTCATGATAATGTGTAGAGAATAATGTTTTCGCACCAATTTGGTCATGAATATGTTCAATGATTGCTTGTGCAAGTGCCATACCATCATACGTAGATGTACCGCGTCCAATTTCATCGAATAAAATTAAACTTCTTTCTGATGCATTTGCAATTGCATTTTTCGCTTCTAACATTTCAACCATAAATGTACTTTGACCTGAGATTAAATCATCCGCTGCACCAATTCTCGTAAAGATTTGATCGAAGACAGGTAATACTGCTTCTGTCGCTGGTACGAAGCAACCAATTTGTGACATAACAGTAACAAGTGCTAATTG
>NZ_JBFUIN010000292.1:0-3988 GCF_056401855.1 Bacillus sp. P4_D3 | reverse complement strand
GTTGTAATACGGGTAATACATCATATAAATCTGTTTCTGTTATTACTTCTCTAATATTCAATATGCCTCTCCCCTAACTGTTTATAAAATTTTCTAAATGTTATATCATCATTATAGAAAGTAACTGTCATTCTCTTAAGTGACAGTTCAATTCTTTTTTATAAGGCCAGTATTTAAAGGAGAACGCAAAAATGGATTTTACTATTCCACTGCAATTAGAAAGTAAAACACCAATTTACTTACAAATTTATGATTATATGAAACGAGAAATCTCTTTAGGAACACTCCCGGCCGGCATACGCCTTCCATCTCACAGAAATTTAGCAGTACAACTTAATATTAGCCGTATTACTGTTGAATCTGCTTATCAACAATTAATAGCTGAAGGATATGTAGAAAGCAAACCGAAACGGGGTATTTTTGTTGCGGAAGTTGATATTGAYATCATGTCAAAAAATGAACAAAATATGTCGTACAAAACTAACAATAATATAGAATCACGATATGACTATGATTGTAGCCAAGGGCTTATTGATCAAAAAGCTTTTCCGATCACAAACTGGAAAAGAGCCTTAAACGAAACTTTATTTCAGTACGAAAATGAATTATTTGCTAAAGAAGACCCCCAAGGTGAGTTCGTTCTTCGAGAACATATTTCAAAGTATTTATATCATGCCCGCGGGGTACATTCTTCACCTGATCAAATTATTATCGGAGCCGGTACGCAACCTCTTCTTTGGTTATTAATTCAACTGCTCGGTTCAAAAAAAGAATACGGAATCGAAAACCCTGGATTTCACCGTGTAACTGCTATGATTCAAAGTTCTGGCCTTCCCGTTCATCCTATCCCTTTAGATGATAAAGGGATTCACATTTCAGCTTTACGTGAATCAGGTGCCAATGTAGCATACGTCACTCCATCTCACCAATTTCCACTTGGAATAATTATGCCTTTATCTAGAAGACTCGAACTATTAAAATGGGCCAATGATTGCGAAGGATATATTATTGAAGATGATTACGACGGGGAATTTCGTTATGTAGGCAAACCTATTCCTTCTTTACAAGGACTGGATTCAAAGGAACGTGTTATTTATATGGGAACTTTCTCGAAATCCTTTTTACCTTCTTTACGAATGGGATATATCGTCTTACCACCTCATCTTTTAAAAATCTATAAAGAACTTGGTGGCATGTTTAAACAAACGGTTTCTACCCTGCAACAACTCGCTTTTGCCACCTTTATTCAAAAAGGTGATTGGGAACGTCATTTAAACCGTAGTCGTACGTTATATAAAAGAAAGCATACATTACTAGTTAAATCTATCAAAAATGAAATGAAATCTCGTGTTCAAATACTCGGCGAACAATCAGGACTTCATATCGTACTTCACGTTCATAATGGAATGAACGAACAAGAACTTATTCATGTCGCTGCGAAACAACGCATTAAGTTGTACCCTCTCTCAACATACGATTCTGTTCATAATTTAAGGGAGGCGTCGTATGTATTACTCGGTTTTGGTAGTATTCCAGAAGATTGTATCGAAACTGTTGTCAAATTACTGAAAAGAGTCTGGTTCCCTAACTAAAAATAACTCCACGCAAGTTATACTTACGTGGAGTTATTTTCATTCACTATTTTTCTGATACTTGCCCTGATCTCGCTGTCCTTCCTGGACGCTTTACACCAGTTGTTTCTGTTGAATAAGAAGCTTCAATTATAGCACTTGGATCTACAGAGAGAACGAGATCTTTCATTTTCGGATAAATGAAACGGTTTGTAATACAATAAATAATTCTCTGGTGCTCTCCCAAAAAACCACCTTCTCCATGTAGATACGTAACAGACAGTTGTAATTCTTTCATAAGCAGTTCGCCAATTTCTTTATTTTTATTCGAAATAATCATGACGCTCTTTCCTTGATTAATACCGTCTAATATGAAATCTATCATCTTCGTAACAATATAGAAAATTGCTAATGAGAACATCGCTTGCTCAATTGAAAATAAAATAGCAACAAATACAAAAATAACCGCATTTACAGCAAGTAAAAATGTACTAATTGGTACTTTAAAATGCTTGTTCATCCAAACAGCTAACATTTCTGATCCGTCAATTGCCCCGCCCATTTTTACAACAATCCCAACACCAACACCAAATAGAACTCCTCCATAAAGTACAATTAATAATTCCGAAGTCGTAATTGCTGGAAATGGTTTTAAATAAATCAATCCGAGTGTTGTCACAACATTTGCATAGGATGTACGGATGAAAAACTTCTTCCCCATTACTTTTGCAGTAAATAGTAAAATAGGAATATTAAGTCCTAAAAAAACTCCGTAAAGAGGTAATCCTGCAACTTTATTTGCCATAATAGCAATCGCAGTTACTCCACCATCTACTAATCCATTAGGCGCTAAAATAAGCTCTAGTGAACCAGCTACAATAATAGATCCAATTGTTAATAATACGTATTCGAATAATTTTTTCATTCATTACCCCCAAAACATATATATTTTCTTAGTATTATCATAACTAATTTTTTTCGCAAATACAAAGAAATTGCTTTATACACACATCCTTCACCTTTTTGTTAATTCTTATGTAGAATTTCAAACTTTAATACACTATATATAGAAATAATAACCCTCCTAATTTTTACCTCTTAATTACATTATGGTATATAATCAATTTATAGAATTTACAGAAAAAGGAGCTCTTTCATGCTACAACAACTCTTCACTTCACCTATCCTATCTGTTCAAGCACTACATCCGGGCTATGAAGACCATGCAAGCGACGTATTTCTTGTTAAAACAGAAGCTGAAAAAGTTATTGTTCGTTCCTCAAAAATGACTGAAGAGCCAAGCAATGATTTTTGGTGGGGATGCAAAAACCTATTTGGAATTGACCCAAGAAATGTACATCATTTAGAAACGATACACGCACTATTGAAAAAGCATACTACCTTACCCATCCCGACTATTTTGCAAAAACATGTTTTAAATGGACGAGAGTATGTTATCGCCGAAAAACTAGCAGGAAATACGCTGCAATCATTTATTGGACAACCTGATTCTATTTTATTCAGCCTTGGAAAAGGACTAGCAGAGATTCATTCATTTAAAGCTAATTTCACAGGAAACCCTTCTGGTACTTTCCAAGTTCCACTTGAAGAATTTAAGTTGCATATTTTAAAAGTAAGCAAGAATCTTGTAAATATGTTTTATTCCGATAATGCGAGCATACATAACGCATTTCATACTTTTGAATCACAACTCTCTTCCTTGCCATCACCGAAGGAATCTACACTCATTTTAATTGATATGGATCCTACTCAGTTTTTATCAGATGGTCAATCTATTACTGGTTTAGTAGATACAGAAGCTTATGCAATTGCTCCAAGAGAGTTCGATTTTATTGGATTAGAATATGTACTTACAGAAAAAGAGGCTCGTGCTTTTAAACAAGGTTATGAGACCATTATGCCCATTCCTCGTCTTGAAGAATGTAGACAACCCTATCGATATTTATATCGCTTATTATCTATTCAAGGTAGTGTGGAGTTAGAAAAGTGGTTATGTCACCCATCCTATTTTTAAATATGATTGAGAGGGATTATGAAATGGATATTCAGAAAAAGAACTTTTTAGTTGAAAATGAAATACAACAGCTGAAAGATTTAGCTCATGTTTGCGGGCAACACGATAAAATTGATTACTCGTCAGATTTGCATGTCAACTTTTTAACTGCCCGTAATAAAGAAGTGGTAAATGATTTTCTATTTTATGATGATACTCAATTAATCTGTGCATTAAGTATGTATGACTTTGAAAGACCGACTAAACTGGAGTTAATAGGATTTGTTCATCCAAACTATAGAAAACAACATATAGGCACTACTCTTTTACAAACTGCAATGAAAGAAATACAAAAAAGAGAGGCCGATGAAGCCCTTCTTATAATTAATGGTGACTCTATTTC
>NZ_JBFUIN010000291.1:0-3989 GCF_056401855.1 Bacillus sp. P4_D3 | reverse complement strand
GGCATAAATGATGTAAAAAACTGTAATGAATGAGAGCAATATTGCACCAACCCAGAAGACGAGCCTAATACTACTAATGAGACTATTATCTTTTGTAAATTCACTATTCATCGCCATCGTTTGGAACATGTAAAAAATACTAATACTAATGACTAGACCAATAAGTAAAACCATATAATCCTTTAACATTTTTTTCATACTATGACGTGATAATTTGAATAACATAGTCTCGCCCCCTTACCTCGACTCAGTTGCTGAGCCCATTTGGGCAAGCACACCTAAAATGTCTTGATAGAAATTTTCTCGTGTTCCTTGACGATTTAACTCTTTATAAAGTAGACCATCTTGAATAAATAAAATACGCTCACAGTAACTCGCACTAAATGCATCGTGTGTTACCATCAAAATACTGACATTGTGATTTTCATGTAAATCTTGCATCGCTTCTAATAAACTTTTTGCATTTTTACTATCAAGTGCTCCTGTCGGTTCATCTGCTAATACGATTGCCGGATTATGTACTAAAGCTCGTGCTGCCGCTGTTCTTTGTTTTTGTCCACCAGAAACAGCAGTCGGATATTTTGTTAAAATTTCAGTAATCCCTAATTTCTTTGCTACTTCATTTACTTTTCCAGTAATCTCACTTGACGGTACGCCTTGCAGGGAAAGTGGTAAAGCGATATTTTCATAAATTGATAAATTTTCTAGTAGATTAAAGTCTTGAAAAATAAATCCTAATTTTTGAGAACGAAAATCTGATAATGCATTCCCCTTCATAGAAGTAATATTTGTGCCAGCTATTGTTACACTACCACCTGTCGCTTGATCAAGTGTACTAATCACATTTAGTAATGTCGTTTTACCAGATCCAGAAGGACCCATAATCCCTACAAACTCTCCTTCTTTAATACTTAATGAAACACCCCTTAATGCTTTTGACTGATTCTCATTTCTTTTCCCATACGTTTTTTCTACACTTTCTACAGTAACTACATTTGTTGACATCTCTTTCACTCCATCCCTTTTGTATAGTATTAATTTCCCATATATTTCTTATATTTTTCTCATAAAAATTCTTAAGAATTTTTAAATTTTTCAAACATAAATTAAGATACATAAGAATTAYGAACGATTTCTCCACTTAATATTCTCATTTTTCTAAAATCAGTTCATTCGATTTACCTTACATTTACCTTACATTTTTGTAAGGTAAAAAATAAAACACACCACTTTGAAGTGAACCCCGAAATCGGGACACATATCAAAGCACCTAAACCATCTGTTCCAATTCACTTAACTCTTTTGGCCCATTTCCAAAAGGATATTGTTTTCCTACAAGTTGTTGAATACGATAATTTTGATCTGCACGATACCATTTCATCCATGTCTTAATTTGGGAAACATTTTTAATTCCGAGTATTTCCATAATGGTACGATTTGAATAGCCATCCTTTTTCATCTCAATCATTTTCCACTTTACTTCTTCTGGGTAATATACTCTTCCCTTCAAATGAAAAACACCTCCGTTGAATTTACATACTTAGTATGCCAATTCAGGAGGTGTTTTTTTCATGTACCACTATTCGGGTTCACTTCAAATCAGTGAAGGAGTTTTTCTTTGCAAAAAAGTGAAGACGTCCAATATCTTTACTTTTCAAGGAGATAATAAAAAAATAATAAGATTAAATAAACGAACCAAAATTAGAATGGAATTAGGATCCATAAATATGAATATCTTTGTTATATTCATATTTTATTGTATGTCAACGGTTTGTTGGAGGATGGGCTATGTTATACGATCTTTATATAGGCGTACAGACAACATTTCGGGAAAAACGTACGCTAAAGTTTCAACTATTGATACAAAAGGGATGTTCCGCTAACGTTCGTTTTTGGTGCTGGATCTAGAAAAGCTACTTTTCAGATCCGARACTCATTCCCAAAAACAAATTTTCAATAATCTGGACTAATATGGTTTTTGGGAAGGGCTTAACATACACAAAAATAGCAAAATCATAGCCGAAATTCGCTTAGCATAGAAACTTTTCGAAATGTTGGCAAGACCCCATCGCCATCAAGCTAAGGGTACCAAGAGGGTATATGTAAGTGTATTATTTAAAAATTTCTACCACTACACTAAAAATGTGCATAACAAATAAACCTATCAAATAGGTGTTTTGAAAAATATTATGCAACTTTGAAACTCTGTGACAACGTACAATCATACATAACACCAAGGATATCAAAGACTGTTTTCTTTTCGTAACGGTGAGATTTCCATCCGTTTTTCTCTAAAAAATAAAATAAACGCAGAAAAACTTTTAATAATTCTTGGATGTCCTTTTTTAATCCATGGTAAAACAATAGATAATAATTCTTTATCATATAAATGGATTTGTACTCACTTGACTCTTTCTTTTTCTTATATAAGAGTAACTGACGCATTTTAAACATCGTCGATGAACAGAGTAAAATGCTAATGAGTTGACCATATATTACCTCTTCAAACCAGCTGCAAAGTAAGGACCATTGACTGTAATCGTTGATAGGATACGAGCCATTTCTTTAGGAGATTCTTTCCTGCCTCTTTGGAGCCATCGCTGTATTACTCCTAAATGTGCCGAAGCGATATAATGGGATAAGTATTCATCTGGGACTAGTAAATTTTCTCTTTTTATAAGTTGCTTTATGTTTTTTTTAAACAAGTTTTCCCACATGAAGTCTTTTAATTTTATTTGAAAAGATATATCACCTTTAGGACCTAACACAGCATTCATAAATTCTCCATGTTTATCTACATACTCAAATACTGAAATCACAAAGGGGAAAGGTAGTAAAATATCTTCAAGATTTACAAGTTCGGTAGAAATGCCTTGCTTTTCAATTTCGACAATATCACGCATAATTTCTTTTTCACATTTTTCCAATAGGTCATATTTATCACGATAATGTAAGTAAAATGTCCCTCGATTAATATTGGCTCTAGCTGTAATATCCTTAACTGTAATGGAATCAAACCCTTTTTCATTTATTAATTCAGTTAGTGCAGCACGTATTGCTTCTTTAGTACGAGCTATACGTAAATCAGTGTATGATTTTTCCAATTGTTTCCCTCCTAAATTTTTTTAGACATATTTTTATATAATGTTCAGAATGCAACAGATCAACTATTTCTGTTTATTGAACCCTTAAGATACCCATACTATAATACTAACTATAAACAATCAACACTATGTTGATTAAAAAATAGGAGGTATAGAAATGAAAAACCAAGTATCACTAGTAGTTGAACATGAATTGAATGACGTAACACCAGAAATGATTGACTGGTGGTGGGATAATATTGATACCCCTGAACGATATAAACTATGGCACCCAGAAGAACATGTTGATTTTAAGTGGTTAGTTGACCCTAAAGTACATGGACACGTAGGAGCCATATCAGCTTCCATCGAATCTGCGGGGGATGGACTAGAATTTCCGCTAAGGATTCGATGGGAAGACCCTAAAAATTGCCCTATAAATACCCATTACAGCCATATTTTAATGGGTTCATGTTTAGATGATAATGACGATGTAATTTCACAAGTAATACATCAATACCAAAAATCTGAGAACGGTACAGTAATGACTTCTACATTCATTTTCCCGAAAGGATTACCACCATTTATTAATCTAAGTGGTTTATATAAACACAATGTGGAAGAAATAAGTCAGTTCAGCAAATTTTTACCGAAACTTTTTGAAGAAAATTTGTAAGGAAAGTTAACAGCTTTACTTTTAATAAGTGATTAACTAGAAAACAAATCGGCTCCCAACATTTTAGATATGTCTACAATGTTGGGGGCCTTTCAATATCAAATCAATCACTTTCCACTTTGATTCTTCCTGGTAATGTACTCTCCCTTCAAATGAAAAACACCTCCGTTGAATCGACATACTTAGTATGCGAATTCAAGAGGTGTTTTTTTCATGTACCACTATTCGGG
>NZ_JBFUIN010000290.1:0-4007 GCF_056401855.1 Bacillus sp. P4_D3 | reverse complement strand
GTCGTTKATTTAAATACCTTTACAATAACAGGAAAAAAACGTGCTGGTATGCGAGCTACTTTCAACCGTTTTGAACGAGAAGGTTATACATTCTCTATTCATGAGCCACCATTCTCAGACGAATTATACAAGGAATTAAAGAAAGTGTCTGATGCTTGGCTCGGCGGAAAAAAAGAGAAAGGATTTTCACTTGGGTACTTCGATCGTGAGTATATTAGTCGTGCCCCTATCGCTACATTATCTGATGCAGAGGGAAAAATCATTGCATTCACAACCTTTATGCCAGTATATCAAAGTGGCATATTATCTGTTGATTTAATGCGTTATTATCCAGATGCCCCTAGCGGAATTATGGATGCAATTTTTATCCACTTATTCCACTGGGCAAAAGAAAATGAATACCATTCCTTTAATATTGGTATGGCACCACTCTCAAATGTCGGTTTATCAACGCAATCGTTCTGGTCTGAACGAGTTGCTGCTGCAATATTTAATAACGTTCGTTACACATATAGCTTCAGCGGTTTACGACATTTCAAAGAAAAATACAAACCTGCATGGAGTGGAAAATATTTAGCATTTCGAAAGAATCATTCTTTACCAATTACAATGCTCTCTGTAACAAAATTAATAGGAAAACGAAAAAACAGCTAAGTACTTAGCTGTTTTTTCGTTTTTGCACTTGTATACTAAACTCCTTTTCATACTTCTTACCGTTTATATAGAAATTCCCCCATATTTTATATGTTCCTTCTTCTGGAAATGTAATACGATATTGTAATTGTTCATCCGTATCAACAGGAATGGCATATAAAAAATGTTTTCTCGTTTCATCAACGATATATAGAGTGTTGACTTCACCTCTCCCTGAATTTAATTTCAGCTTTTCTCCCTTTTTCGCTTGAAACTGAAATGTTAATGTCGTTGCCTCATTCGGATGTAATGCACCAAATAAAAGAGACACTTGATGCTCTCCTATATTTTTTGTAAGTACAGTATCGACAGGTAGTTTCTTTTTATTCTTGTCCTTGTTTTTCTCCTTTTTTTCTTCACCAAAATMTTTCTTAGAAAATGATTCCACGGACTTGTTTTCATCTTCATACAAAAATATCGTGTACTCTTCACCTTTTGCTACATCTGAAGATAGCTTATACGATCCATTTCCAGCAAATATAGGCTTCGTTTGTTGTATGTTTTTCAAATTCCCATCCACTATCACTGCTCGAATTTGATCGTTCACACCACGAACTTCATTATTCATTTTATTTAGCAATTGAAACGAAATATCGACTTTTTCATTTCCCTTTTTATTCTTCACATCCCATTTCACTTCTTGAACATCTCCGGTCGTTTCTACAGTTTCTTGATATTTTTTTATGTAAAATCCTCCTGCCACAATAAGTACTAGTGCAATAAGCCCAATGACAAGATTTTTCAAAATATCACCTACCATTTTTATTGTCTTTATCCATGCAAAACCTCTTAAATATATATTCTAGATTATGATTTATGAAATCCTCCTCTTTTGCACATATTACAAATAAAAAAGATTTTAATTGAAAGGAGTCGTAGTGTATAATGCAAATGATATTGATTTCTATCAATACATTATAAGGAGGATTTTTCATGAGTGTACATATTGAAGCAAAACAAGGCGAAATTGCTGAATCTATTCTATTACCTGGTGATCCATTACGTGCAAAATATATTGCTGAAACATTTTTAGAGGATGTTACTTGTTATAACAACGTCCGTGGCATGTTAGGTTTCACTGGAACTTATAAAGGAAAGCGTGTATCTGTTCAAGGTACAGGTATGGGTGTTCCTTCTATTTCTATTTATGTAAACGAATTAATTCAAAGCTACGGAGTGAAAAATTTAATTCGTGTTGGGACATGTGGTGCAATTCAAAAAGATGTTAAGGTACGTGACATTATTATTGCGATGACGGCTTGTACAGATTCTAATATGAACCGCTTAACATTCCCAGGTTTTGATTTTGCTCCTGCTGCAAACTTTGATCTTTTAAAGAAAGCTTACGATGCTGGAACAGAAAAAGGATTACACGTTCGTGTTGGTAACGTATTAACAGCAGATGTATTTTATCGTGAGAGCATGGACATGGTTAAAAAACTTGGAGATTACGGTGTATTAGCAGTAGAGATGGAAACGACTGCTCTTTACACATTAGCAGCTAAATATGGTGTAAATGCATTATCTGTATTAACAGTAAGCGACCATATCTTCACTGGTGAAGAAACAACATCTGAAGAGCGTCAAACTACATTTAACGAAATGATTGAAATCGCTTTAGATGCAGCAATTCAGCAATAGCACACTAAAGAACTTGTCATACGTCTGGCAAGTTCTTTTTTATGCTACAATACTTCGACAGTCACTGCACCTTCTCTTTATGTGACTTTCTATAAAAAACTACTTTAGAGAGAGACAGATTTATCCCCTCTACTTTTTTGTAACCTTTGTTATAATTAAGAAATCATTTATATTACAGTATTTTTCATACGAGGTGAAACAGTGAAGAACAGAAGCATCGTCTTTAAACTATTTTTATTAACATCAACTTTATTTACAATCATATTTCTCCTTTTTTTCCTTGGACAATCTCTATTTTTAGAGAAGTTCTATATTAATAAGAAAGTAAAAACCGTTCAAACGGCTTTTGAAAAATTCGTAGATAATTACGAAAAAAGTGACCAAGGATTTGAGGAAACTAGAAAATTAAAACAAGAATTTCATGATAAAACAAATGCCGAAATCCAATTTTTAGATTCTAACGGAATTATTAAAAGTGAAAACAGTTTTTACATTGATGTGATTAACCCTAACAATAATAAAACCTATTCCATCCCCCTTAACAATCTTTTAACACCAGAAGAATATAATAAATTCGCAAACTTAGGATTAAAAAAAGATGGAATAATTTATGTAGACGGACTACTCCAACCGAATAATATAATAACACCTCAAGAATTAATAACTAATAATACTAGATGGGAAAATGAACAATTCAATTCAGATTTTCAATCCATTAGTGGTAATCCATCTAAAAATAAACTTAAAAATCGATATGATAATACTGGTTCTCCAATCCATTTTACTGGGGTAATATCTAAATTACAGCTTCCTTCCAAGACTGAGGTTCGTCTTGCAAAGGATTTTGAAACATTACAAGCTGTTCAATATTTTGCAAGAACTATTAGACAAGGTACTTCTAATTCAAATCAATTAAACACGTATATTTTAGATAGTGGGGAAAATATAAAAAACAGTGTCTTTGTAAAGCCTATTATGGAAAACGGAGAAATTAAGGAGTACGCTTTTGCGATAGCATCTTTACAACCTGTTAATGAAGCGATGCTCGTTTTAAAAGATTATTATGTCTATGCCTTAATTATCGTATTTCTCGTTATTATTTTGTTATCCTTCTACTACTCAAAAATCATTGTTAAACCATTAATTAAGATAAATCGCGTTACAAAAAAAATGGCCAACTTTGATTTTAGCGAGAAGTTACCTGTTACAGCAGACGATGAAATTGGCGGGTTATCAAGTAGTATTAATACACTCTCTGTAAATTTAAAAGATCGCATCGACCGATTAAATGTTGCCAATACAAAATTACAACAAGATATTGAACGCGAACGTCAATTAGAAAAAACGAGAAAAGAATTCATTTCTGGTGTATCTCATGAATTAAAAACACCACTTAGTGTTATTCGTAGCTTCGCTGAAGGTATTCAAGATGGCGTAAGTAAAGATACGACATATTATACCAATGTTATTTTGGAAGAGACAGATAATATGAACAGGCTCATTGTTGAAATGTTAGAATTAGCAAAACTAGAATCTGGTACGTACAAACTAGAAATGTCGACATTCTCAATCGGTGAATTAATTCAACAAATCTATACAAAATTATTATTTAGTATGGAGGAAAAACATTTACAAGTGGACATCCATGCTGACTCTTCTCTATTTGTTAAAGC
>NZ_JBFUIN010000289.1:0-4023 GCF_056401855.1 Bacillus sp. P4_D3 | reverse complement strand
GTGGCAGGAGTAGTAGCGGCAATTAGCGGTGGTTTATTCGTTATCACATTGCGTTTTGTAAATACGACGGTATTTTCAATTGAAATGACGCTAAACGCATTATTGATGACAATGATCGGGGGAGTAGGAACGTTAATCGGAGCAATCGCTGGAGCTGGGATTATTGAATCACTGAAATACTATTTATCAGAACTAGCGACGGAGTATCCGATTTTTGAAAGATGGACGATTATACTTGGTTTATTATATATTATCGTGCTACTAGTTTTTCCAAAAGGATTAGTTGGAACGATTAAGAAGTTGAAGAATTTTAAAAGGGGTAAGAAGGAGAAGAGTGCAGGGGTGGAGCAGAACGTGTGAAATGTATGAATCATGAGGGAAGTCTTCAAGATGAAAAGGGATGTCCTAGTAGTTGAACATTGTAACTAGGTAACATCCCTTTTTATTTTATTAAGCCGTACGATAGTATATGAAGTTATATTAGCGATTCGAAAAGGGATATCTATTTACCCGTAAAATACGACAAGTGTAGCCTCTTTATTAATTAAATAGTTCACCTGGAATCGCTTTTTCTAAGTCTCGAGTTGTAAAGAAGTTAATAGATAGTTTTTCTATGGGCACACCTTCAATCGGTGCTAATTTATCATTTTTCATCGGTAAAAAAGCTATCCCATTTCCCTCAACAATAAATTCTTCAATAAGCGAATAAGAATCCAACTGTTGAAGTTGATGCTGAGATAGATTGTTTTCTTTTAGAAATTGTATTGTCATATTTCTAAAAGGGCACTTTTTGTCGTTACTAACAAAGAAAAGTTCTTTTGAAAAGTCAATGGTACACTGTTCTTTCGCTTTTAATAAGCCTACAGAAATTGAAGTGGTGAATACTTTTTTAAACGCTGCGTCAGGATAAACCTCATAAGTTATGACCATATCAACTTTTTGTTGCTGTAGTAGTTTTTGTAAATGGCTACTACTTTCTATATATATTTGATAATTCCTGAAATTTTCTTTAATACGCATACTTAAATAATTAGTTAAAATAGATTGTGACGTCGCTATTCGATAAGATGTACAACTCATTTTAATTTCATTTTTTGCTTCTTCTAATAAAGTTAATATTTTGCTAGTGTAATCTAATAAAATTTCACCTGAAGGTAACAGTGAAACCCCTTTGTTATCTCTATGTAGTAAAGCTGTTTCTAATTCTTGTTCTAATTTTTTGATTCGCTCAGTTACATTTGGTTGAACATAACCTAACTCTTTAGCAGCTTTACTAATAGAGCCCTCATTCGCTACAGTTTTAAATATGATAAGATCATTTATTTCCATTCATTTCAGCCCCTTATACGGTATCATTATAAATGATACCAAGCATAATTTATACCTATTTTACACCGATCCAACATCGATTTATCATTATGTATATAATATCGAAAGTGAGTGATAAACATGATTGGAATGCAATATAAGGTCATATTGCCAAAGGATTATGACATGGAGATTATTAGGCAAAGGGTAAAGGCTAATGGGTATAAAACAGATGGTTTTCAAGAACTGAATTTTAAAGCCTATTTAATTGCTGAGGCAGGTAAGAATGAAAATTTATATAATTGTTACGCTCCATTATATATTTGGAATAACCATGAAGGGATGAATAAATTTATCTTTGAGGGCTATTACGATAATATTTTAGACTCATTTGGATGGCAACAAATTAATATTGGTGTTCCTTTAGTTGTTAATCTAAGTGATGATTTTAAGAAAAGTAGATATGTTGTTGAATATGCGGGAAGTATTTCTCAAAGTAAATCATTGATTGGGACTCAATTAAATACAATGAACGAAAATGTACAAAATACAGAAAAGTGTTTAGGTAATGTAATAGTTTATAATCCAGATAAATGGGGTTATAGTCAATTCAATTTTTATAATGAGAAGCCTGAAATAGATGTAATGGACAATGTTACAATATATGAGATTTTACACATTTCACAATAAAATCTTCTTGAATGCCAAAATAAGAAAAAGGAATGAGAATATATGCCTTTTGTAAACGTTTATTATCCTGAAAATATATTAAATAAAGAAACGTTGAAAAAGATAAGTGAATGTATTCATCTGTCATTAATTGATTATTTTAACATCCCTGAAAATGATTATTTTCAAATGTTTTTACCTTATCGACTAAACGAATTTTTTTATAATCCATATTATTTGTTAGAGCAAGAAGAAAAGAGAACAGAGAACATAATGCATGTTTCTATTACATGTGGACCAGGAAGAACGATAAAGCAGAAAAGAGAGTTATATCAATCGATATCACACGAAATATCTGAATGTTCGAACATCGGTAGCGCTGATATTTTTATTACACTAAATGAGACAGCTGCTGAAAACTGGTCATTTGGTCAAGGGGTGGCACAACTAGTGAAGAGGAAGGGGGAGTAAAATGATGAATGAACCAATTGAATTTTATATTCAAAAGAAAATGAGAGAAATGGCACCTGCATTTGCTCATTATAGTGAAGAAATATTGTTTGAAGAAGTGTGGCGGGATGCCACTTTAACATTAAGAGAAAGAAGCTTATGTACATTGTCGGTACTAATCAGTCTTGGTAATACAGAACAATTACCATTTCATCTGAAGCTAGCTAAACAAAATGGGATGATGGAGAATGAATTAGTTGCATTAATAACACATATGGCTTTTTACGTTGGTTGGCCAAAAGCTGTGGCAGCTTTAAATATAGCAATGAGTGAAATGGAAAGTTAAGAATAATGATTTCGGGAGGTATTTTTAACATATTTCTACTTGCATTACTATCACTTGAGTGGTAAAGTGATAGTGAGATCAACGCTAGGAAGTGATGAAACATGCGTGAAAATACGATAGGATCGTTAATCTGGTTACGTTTAATACGGTTTACGAACCAAAGTAATCAGATGTCAAATGAGTTTTTGAAACGTTTTGATTTGACGACAGCTCAATTTGATGTACTTATGCAAATACGGATTTATCAGCCCCTTACACAAATGGAGTTAGCCGAAAAAGTTACTGTGACGCAAGGTGGTATTTCTAGAATGTTAACACGTCTTGAAAAAGAAGAGTATATAGTACGTAAACAAGATTGGAAAACGAAAATGATTAGCCTTACTGAGAAGGGTGAAGCAGTATTAGAAGGAGCATTGCCAGAGCAACTTGCATTCCAATCATCCTTTTTTGATGATGTATTAGATGAGGAAGAACAGAAAATACTATACGCGTTAATGACAAAAGTTCATAAGCATAGTGAAAAAAAAGAATTACCACATGAGTAATTTTTTTTACACTATCAATTGACTAAYCAAGTGATGGTTAGAGGAGGAAATATTATGTATACAATTCCAGGGCATCACCACATTTCTATGGTGACAAAAAATGCGAAAACAAATAATGATTTTTATCAAAAAGTATTAGGATTACGCCGAGTGAAAAAGACAGTCAATCAAGATAATCCATTTATGTATCATTTGTTTTATGGCGATTTAACAGGGAGTGCTGGAACTGAATTATCATTTTTTGAAATGCCGAATGTAGGAAGAACAATCCGTGGTACAAATGCAATAACACAAATAGGCTTGCTCGTACCTTCAATAGAAAGTCTTACATTTTGGAAGAGACGTTTTGAGTCGCTCCAGGTGGAGCATGGGGAGATTACAACTTACGCCGGAAGAGACGCACTGCACTTTGAAGATCCAGATGGCCTACGGTTAGTGCTGTTAAATAATAAAGGTGAAGAGGTGCCTGAATATTGGACTGGATGGGATGAATCTTCTATAGAGCAGAATCATCGTATTTTAGGTATGGGAACAGTTGAAATGACAGTGCGCAGTTTAAATAAATTATCAAAAATATTAACAGGCTTGTTTAGTTATAAAGAAGTATCTCGTTCAGACGATGAGGGGATTTATCAATCTATTGCTGGTCAATCTTTTGGAGAAATTTTGGTGAAACAGCAAGTGGGAGAGAGTGAAAGACCTGGA